>NZ_JAYGHM010000013.1:42605-56442 GCF_034931125.1 Rivularia sp. UHCC 0363
GTAATTATCGGAGTTGTCTTTAGAACTGCATAACATTCCAACTCCAACACTAATAAATAAGTAAGGATTTAAAAATTATCTTCCCGACTTCATAAGTCAAAAGAGGGAATCATGAATATACGTTGGCAAAAATTATTAGTAAAAACTTCTTTTTGGCTAGCAACCGAAATTATCCTCAACTTGGTTGGAATCGATGACTTGGCTGACTACAGCGAGTTTGTTTACGAAAATAAAAATTTTCTTGCGAACATTGGATGCATTTTTGTTATTTCCCCTATGGTTTGACAGATATCCTATCCAGCAAGGAGTGAAAATCAAATGTGCAAAACTAATTACAATTTTCAACGCCACAACCTACTTACAAGCATTTTAATCAACTGCATAAGACGTAAACTGACGCTTGAAACGGGAGTGGAAGGCAATTACAATATCTGAGTGAGGTACACCAAAATCAACTAAAGTTTGAGCAACAGCTTCTTCTGTACCGTTATACTGAATCCAGATCTTTCCATCAATAATATCAAAATGCATCATTGGACCAAATACTCTTTTATCTCCTTCCCAACCGACATAAGCTAATTGATAATGATTATTTTCACGATCAAAAATTAATTGTGGTTTTACATTCTCGTCACCAGAACTTAATTCAGCGTGTTTACTCAATATTTGTGTAATAAATTGTTGATAGCTTTCTATTTTATCCATAATACAATCTCTTCCTGTATTGGTTCATAAACTAACAATTTCATTTGATATCGCTTGATAGTACGTTGAATAAAATTAAGTTAAAACTTGTTGATGAAAAAAGTCTTTAGCCATTAACGGAATCTTGATTTTTAAAATTTTTTACTTGTTAATAATCTGCTCTACAGAAACAGAAATATCGGGGAATGCGAGGGGTTGAATTATTCCTGTAGTAAGTGTAAATTTAGTGGCGTAATCTCCGTCTAATTGTTCGCGGAACACTACCAAATGCAGTTTTTTAAGATTTACAACCCAATATTCTGCAATACCCGCTTCAGCGTAAATTTTGCTTTTTATCTGTAAATCTTTCTCTAAACTGGAATTGGAATATTCAATCAACCAAAAAATATTTTCTGGATAGGGGTGATGTTCTCGGTAATCCCTTCCTAAACGCTGAACAATGGCTATATCTGGTTCGGGTTCGGAATTATTCGGTAAAGTAATTGGTTTAGCTTGGCGAATTTTAGCAAGCTTACCTAATAATTCGCTTAAATACTCACCCGCTTCATCGCTACAATAAGCATGAGGTTCCCCTTCCGGTGACATTTCAACAATGTCTCCTTTGAGTAATTCAACCTTGCGGTTATCTAAAATCCCACTAGCAATCATGCCGTGATATTCATCAATTGTCCATTTAGCAGCGATAATCATGCCGTCATATTCTATAACGATTTTACGATCTTATTTTAAAGCATTTTAAAAATGAATATTCGCTGCTCTACCTACAGAAACCTTTAATAATTCAACAACAAAAAACAGGACTTAACTAACCGTAAGTCCCGTATATGAAAAATTTTGACTAGCTTTAAGTAAAAACTTAATTTAATTTACTGAGGATTTGTAGTACCTTCTGCTGGATTCGCATCTGCAACATTAGCTTCTACATTTACTCCTTTGACACCTTTAACTGCTTTAGTCAAAGGTTCAATTTGCTGGAGTTCTTCTTTAGAAGAAACTGTTCCACCAACACTAACAACACCTTCAGTTTCTTTAACTTCTAAGTCGCTACTTGGTAAGTTTTCTTTAAGTGTTTGACTAACTTCTTTTGATAAATCACTCTCTTCGAGATTTGCACTCTCGCTGGTTAGACCAGTTGGATCTACGGGTGCAGTTTCCGCTTCAGTAACGGTTCCAGGCTGATTTAAAGGTTGATTTAAACCTTCCGTCTCGCTAGCTTCTCTTGCAGAGGGTTGTACACCTCCATTTGTAGCGCTGGGATTTTCTGAACCAGTCTTAGCGGCTTCTTCACCACAACCAACTGCACCAGTTAATAAAATACCGCCGATTAAAAAAGGAATAAACTTTTTCATTTGAATCTCCTATTAGAGCCAGATGAAGCAACTAAATAAATCAGTGTGTTGTGTTGAGGAGCGAATGTTTAAAACAATCGAAAATAAAACTGAGCAAGCACCGTCGGAGATACTAGCTTAAGCGAAAAACAAAGACAAAAAAGCTTCTTCTAGAAGTATTATCTTCAACTTTCGATTTTCAACCACTAATAATCGCGACATCGCACAAGGAATTACACTTTATCTACTTAACCCGGTTGTTAAGAGCGTTTAAATGCGTTTATGCAATGCCACCGGACAGCAGCTATTTGATGTTAACAAATTTGTGAAATTTCGCAACATTTTCTCAAAGTTTATCTTAGCTTGATAGAGCTAATTGAGAATAAAACTGCAAAACTTTTACACAGGCTCAATACAGCAATTCATCTATCTTTACACTGAAGGAAATTACTGCAACTTTTTTTGCCCAAGCTTGCGCGGTATTAACTAATTCAGAGTTAAAAATAATGCAAGTATATATCAAAGCTTAATAAATAAGCGGATTATTGATTAGTAATTAACAACTAATTATTGCAATAATTGCGATCGCAAAATAATTAGTTGTTGATATTTAGTTATTTGTGGATGTTGACGTAGAAAAAAATGATTACTATTTCACTCTTTACACTCTTGACACTTTCAGTTTTTTTTGAGAATCAAAAAAGAATTATCAGTTGAATGATTATGGAGGCAAAATTTTCTCTCTTTATTTTTCTACAGGACTAATCTCTGTTGAATTAGTTTCTTAGAGGGAGTAGGGAGTAGGAAGTAGGGAGTAGAAACCAATAGTTAAATATTTAAATCTTGCATAGCGAGACGAATTTGTTCCATCCTTCTGCGATTTACTCCCAGGTCAGAGTCTCCGACACGAGATGCGGAACGAATATGAATTACGCTTTCGTTGGGGGGAAAATAAAATTCTACGTCATCGGTAAATTTGAAAATTCTGCTTTTAGAAAGAGCATGAATGTAATTATCTGTATTTTCTACAACTTCTGTACGAGGAACCACCGTCAGAACTTTGAGTAGGGTTGCTTTAGCTGTATCGCGGTCTACATGATAAGAAATTGGATCGATCGCGTGTTTGCTGTCTGCATTTTGACTGACAACACAATTCGGGGAAGTTGGACAAGCGGTAAGATGACTGTTATTGATACCCAAGTTAGAAGAATCAGCCCAACTGGTAGCGGGGAAGACTAGATTAGCAGTCAAGTTCAGCAATATTACGAAAGCGATGCTCCAGGGGAGCCGCTTCGCGAACGCAATTAAACGGGACATAAATTTTTTACTCATCAATACTATGATGATTATTTTCGGTTATTTTGGGCATTTATTCTAATGATTCGGGTTCTACTCCTTCATCAATCCAAACATCAATTGCTGTTTTCACCTCTTTTTCAGTGACAGCAGACCATTCTTTTTCATTAATAATTGTTTGAAATACGGCTCGTTTTCCATGACCGACTTTTTCTATTAAGTGTCCGCGATATGTATTATTTTTAGATTTAACCATTTATATCTAATTGTGTAGGGTACATGGCAATTGTAGCAAGGAGATGAGTCATACGAATTATGACCGAGCCAAATCAATTAAAATTGAGTTATTGGCAGGTTTGGAACGATCGAGGTATTGGTCATCAAACACACTGCAAACTAACCATAAGGATAAACGATGTCATACAGTGACTTCAAGACAATCGACCAAGCTGTTGCTGCATTAGAATTAACGATTGAAGATATTCCTCATTTATTCGGTCAAATTGAACCTATTGAACCCTCTCAACGTTTAAAAGAGACTTTGGATGAAACTTTAGATTTAGCATCGAGTATCAGTACAGAAAAAGCTCGCTCGGAATTGATTATTACACCAATATTATTGGAAATAAGAAGAAGATTTGAGAATAAAATCGGTTATTTTTCTGGTAACACGTTTAATGTTGATGAATCCAAGAGTTTAACTGGAGCCTGTGATTTTCTCTTAAGCGCATCTAGCAATCAATCATTAGTAACTGCTCCCGTTTTAACATTAGTGGAAGCTAAAGATAATGATATTCGTATCGGTTTAGGACAATGTGTAGCTCAAATGGTTGCGGCTCAAATGTTTAATACTCGTAAAGGATTGGAACAACAAATTATTTATGGTGCGGTTTCTACGGGTACTAATTGGAAATTTATGATGTTAGAAAATAAAAACGTTAAAATTGATTTAACCGAATATTTTATTACGCAATTGGATCGGATATTAGGGATTTTAAGCGAACCATTTAGAATTTATTTTGCACGAAGCTGAATCAAATCATTTACAACTTAAAGAGAATTATATTTATTATGAGAAGATATTACATCTAACCTATGGGATAATAATTGCAAACTGTAATTAACGCGGTGATGTTATGAGTTCACAGAGCGATTCTTTTAGAAATGCAGCAATTCATGCCTTAGATGGCTTGTTAAATTCCCAAGATGCTAATTGTAAGATTCAAATTACTCCCGAACCCGAACTGGGTGAGAACATATTTGTCTTAACCTTTGGAGAACCCGATCTAGACAAGGGGGATGCGGATAAAATTTACTTAGGTATGATATTAGAATTAATTCCAGAAGGTGGTAGTTATGAATGTAAGATTCATCAATGCCAAATTCTAAATGGTTTGGACAGTAAAACATTAATTTCGCGCTTGAGTTCCGAATTATTTGTAAGAAAAGCTGGTATTCGTAAGCCTCCCGAAGACCCTTTTGAATAAGGAAATACGATTTTTGATTTGCAGCGATCGCACTAAATTTATAATATGAAAATGTACCGTTGAAGCCCCTAAATTTAATTTATGGGGCATTAATTACGTTCATGGGACGTGTTCCCGTTCACCGCAAGGTGTCCCGTAGGGAAGGGTATTACGAATTATACTCACCCACCATCAACACTTCTGCAACTGACTCAAATGCACCACAATCTCATCGATCGCATTTCTCACGGTTGTAATCGGTTGTTCGGTTTGATTCACCATAATACTGAATACCACGGGGCCGTAATTCGGTGCTTCCACATATCCCGCAAGGGTGACTACACCTGTCATTGTGCCAGTTTTAGCCTGCACTAAAGCTTGAGGAGAGATATCCTTAAAACGATTTTTCAATGTACCATTTTTGCCCGCAACTGGTAAGGAAGCACGGTAAATCTGAGCATAGGGAGATTTTGCCATTCCCTGCAATGTCTGCACTAAAGCTTGAGGACTAATTAAATCTTTGCGGGATAAACCCGAACCGTCTACTAATTTATAACTTGTGGGGTCAATTCCCATGCTAGATAAACTTGATTTCATTACTTCCAAACCTGCTGAAACGGTGGTTTGATTATTCTCAAGCGGCTTTTTAACAGCTAAGGCTTTCAACAAAGCTTCTGCATACAAATTATTACTATTAATATTCGTCTCTGCAATCAACTCAGATAATGGTGGGGATTCTACTGCTGCTAATTCGGTTCCACTAGTAACACTTCCTTGGTAAGTCTTTGCAACAGAAATTCCTTCTTTAGTTAAACTTTGACGGAAGTGTTGCAAGAAATTCTGTATGGGGTCGAAAACTGCGATCGCGGTTACATCGGGACGGGAATCTTCCGCAAGTTGTCCTTTTAAATACAGAATTTGTCCTTTTAAATCCCGCTGAATTTCTACATAACCTTTTTCACCTTTCGCTGCTGTCACCGTTTGATTAACAACTTTCCATCCAGATGCATCTAAGGGATTATCCCACTTAAATAATAAAGGTTTACCAAATTTTTGCGGAAACAATTTAAAAACAGCAGCATTTTCATTTAACATTAAACTGTTAACTGGTGCGCCATAATAAAATTGGACATCCTCCCACATCCAACTTGGTTCGACAGCTTCACCTTTAAAGTAACCATCATTAGCTATTAACTGATTAATTCGACGCACACCTTTTTGTCGCAACTGTTTCGCAAGTATTGCCAACTGTTCGTCTTTTAAACTGGGGTCTCCTCTACCTACCACCTGCACAACACCCTTACTGTCACCGTATACAGAAGTACGAATGCGATAATTGGGACTAAGTGTTTGTAGAGCCGCCGCTGTGGTCAGCAACTTAGTCACAGAAGCTGGAGTAAAGTATCTACTAGCATTGCTGCTGTAAAGTATTTGTGGTGAATCCAGATTTTGTACCAAAATACCCCAATGGGTTCTATTGAATTGGGAGCGATTTGTTACAGTATTTACCGCTGAATTTAATTGAGAAGCGCAAAATCTTTTTACAGGAGTTGTGGTATTTCCAGGAATAGGTATAGTCGTACTCGGAACTGGAGGTAAATTTTGAGGAGTTGTTGGGATTACAACTCGTGGCTTTATTTGTGCGATCGCTGCTTGCTGATTAACACCAATTTGAACGCCGAGAAATAGTAATAAACTTAAAGAAGATTTTGTAGACATTCGAGTAAAGGTGATTCAATGTATTTTTATGAGTGTTTTCGCGTTACTCAGGTTCCGCGAATGTCGTGATTAAAACACAAAAGCGTATCACATTAGAGGGAGCAAGCCCGGTCTTCGGAGCATATGCGTAGGAGCAAAACGTGTTAACGAGCGAGCGGGACGCTCGCACTACGAATCTTTTACCCTATCAAATATTATGCGATAAAGTACTAATTTAATTCGCATTAATTAACCTAATTATTCAGATAAAAAAACAATCCAAATAACATTAAATCTTAGAATAATCTACAGTAATCTTTGCTTTAACTAAAAAAACGCAGGTTGGACAATGCCCATCCTACATTAATATTGTGTCCCTCTAGTTATTTTTAAATTCATTACTTAGTTGCATAATTCCGGATAAACAATGTTACTTTTTCAAGTTAAAAAGCACTAAGCCACAGATTTTTTATCCCCACTTAAAAGCCAAGAGGGATTATGCAAATTTCCTATAAATATGGTTCTTCAGTACTTAGTATGCCAATACTTATAAGCAGCGTAAGCAAAGGTTACAACTCCGGTGATGATGGCAGATTCATCAACTTCAAATTTGGGATGATGCAATGGGTAATTTGTCTTTCTATCTGGGAAACCTACACCCAAACGAAACATTGAACCTGGTGTTTTTTCCAAATACATCGAAAAATCTTCTGCACCCAGAGAAGGTTCCGGTAAAACTTGAACGCGATCGCTACCCCATGCTTCTTCACCCGCTGACTGTAATATTTGTGTAAGTGCGAAGTCGTTTTGTACGCTAGGTACACCTTTATGATAGTTAACTTGGTATTTCGCACCGTAGGTATCGCAAACGTTTTTGACAATATTTTCAATCCAGTCAGGAAGATTAGCGCGGCTTTCTGGATGTAAAGAACGTACTGTTCCCAACAAGCGCACGGAATCGGCGATAATATTAGGCGCTCTACCACCATTAATCTGTCCTATACTCAATACTACCGGACGTAGCGGGTTCTGAGTACGGCTAATTGCTTGCTGTAGCGCAGTAAGTACCTGTGCAGCTATCCAAATCGCGTCGATCGCTTCATGAGGACGTGCGCCGTGTCCCGATTCACCAGTTATAATAATCTCCAAATCGTCCGCTGCTGCGGTTAATGCACCGTAACGAATACCAATTGAACCCGCAGGTATAGAAGGAAAAACGTGGAGTCCTAAAATACCATCGACATTATTCATCGCTCCATCTGCAACCATCCAACTCGCACCTTGAGCAATTTCTTCTGCTGGCTGGAATAAAAACCGGATTTTCCCGGCGATCTCCTGTGATATTTTAGACAAAATCATTGCAGCCCCCAAACCCACCGTAGTGTGGACATCGTGACCGCAAGCGTGCATAATTCCTTGATTGCGAGAAGCGAAATCCAAACCTGCTAATTCCTCGATGGGTAAAGCATCCATATCAGCACGAATCGCCAAAATACGTTGATCATTACCATTCCCTTCAAGTTCCCCAATTACCCCAGTTTTACCAACATTTTCCTGTACGTGAATACCGTTAGAAGACAAAACCCCAGCCACAAAAGCCGCAGTTTGGAACTCCTCACCACTGAGTTCCGGGTGAGAATGAATGTGACGACGAACTTCAATTAAACGTGGTGCTAATTCCGTTGCTAAATCTTTAATACGAGAAAGCATTGATTAATTATTTTACGAACTTTTTTCCTATGATAAAGAAATGTAAAACAGATTACCGTTAAAATTATACAAATTCTCAAGATTGGGGTAATGGGGAATTGGGAGTAGGGAATGGGGAATATAAAAATTCTCCCTTCAACCATTAACTATATCGAAAAAAACAAAAATACCCGCAGCCTAGAAGGCTGGGGCTAATATTACAAAGCCTACCTGCGTAGGCTAAATTAGGCGCATCTTTATAAAGAAACGGTATTACGCACCGACAACGAGAAAAATCCTATTATTAATCCATCAATAGAAAGGCAATCTTAAAGCAGCGTTACACGACCATCATCGCGTAAATACACACCGCGATCGCCACCAATCCGCCATTCAGGACGCAACTCGACTTGTAAGGTCGCAAAGTTCGGTTTGGAAATATTTGCTTTTAAAGACAATCCGTTTTCATTCCAGAAAATTACTGAAATATTTGGCTGCGTACCATGTCCCTGTTCTAACCTTACTCGCTGTCCCGGCTGCAACGGAATTGGGTTAGTACTTTGCGGTTTCTCAATATAAATTAAATTTGGTGTCTTGTTCACAACCTCCATTCGGATCGGTTTACCGGGTGTAAATTGAATCGGCTTTGCACCGCATTTAGAAGCACAGGTTCCCGCAATGGTAGGACTTGGGTTTGAAAATCCTAGTATCAGCGATGTTATCAAGCTTGCAGATAATAATTTTGACATAACTTACTCAATTCGCAGAAATAGATTTTATGTAAATTTGAATACTTAAGACTAACACCGCTTCAAATATTTTGAGTAGTGGAAAAGTAAATAATTATACTCAAGTAGCTAAATAATAAAATAGAGTCTCTAATTCTTATCTAGACGAAATATTTAATTTTTCCAGGACTTAGTTCGCTCTAAAATTATAGTTAAGCGACATCAGTGAATTAATTATGAGAAACCTGCTATACAGATTAATCGGTTTAAAAAGCAATCAAGCTCGAAAAATATTATTGTTTGACTCATGTGATGCAGCCAACGATATTGCCTTTATGTTAAATGGCGATCGCGATGGATGTAACGGTGTTTTTGTTGATAAAGTTGATGAAATTGCTATCAATACCGCTGCAAAATTAATCGCAGCAAAATGGTGTTTTTCAGGTGCATCACAAGCCGTTTTAGATAGATTAACAGTAGATAATCTTTTACAGCGTTATGCAATTGGAGAGAGAAATTTTGTGAATGCTAATTTGAGGTGTGCGGAACTCTGCTCGCTGACTTTAAATGACGTTAACTTCAGCTACGCTAAATTAAATTATGCTAATTTAAGTCAAACAAATTTGAGTAAAGCTAATTTAACTTCAGCAGATATTGAACAAGCAAACTTAAGCGATACTAACTTGAGTCAATCAATATTGTTTAGAGCAAACTTGCAAAATGTTGACTTATCGCGGGCAAATCTTAGAGATGCAAATTTGAATTATGCTTGCTTGAATAACGCTAATCTAAGCGAAGCTGATTTAAGAGGAGCCAAACTATCTCATACAGATTTAAAAAGCGCTCATTTAGACGGAGCAATTTTTGATGATGATTCCCATTCTTAAAACTGAGCGTTTAATTTTACGCGGATTTCAGCAATCAGATTTAGATGCTTACGCCGAAATGTGTGCTGATGAAGAAGTTATGCGTTATATCGGTACGGGGAAAGTCTTATCTCGTGCAGAATCTTGGCGCAGTATGGCAGCAATAATAGGTCATTGGTACTTACGGGAATATGGTTTATGGGCAGTGGAAGAACAGCAAAGCGGTGAAATGATTGGTAGAATCGGCTGTTGGAAACCAGAAGGTTGGATTGGATTTGAGATTGGATGGAGTTTACGACGGGCTTTTTGGGGACGTGGTTTTGCAACGGAAGCGGGACTCGCTTCGATTGATTTCGCTTTTACACAATTGCACCAATCTCATGTAATTAGTTTGATTCGTACAGATAATACAGCATCGAGAAGAGTCGCGGAGAAATTAAGAGAAAAATTGGAAGGAGAAACAGAAGTTTTGGGTAGCAAAGCGGTGATTTATGGAATTAGTCGAAAAGAGTGGGAGAAGTTACGAGTTAATAATTATTAATTTCCATCTTTGACCTTTAACCTATAGTCTTATTATGACTCAAGCATCAAATCAAATCCGTTGGACAACTGCTGATTTAGAAGTTTTAGCATCTGACGAATGGAAACGTTACGAGATAATTGACGGGGAATTATTTGTGAGCCGCGCTCCACATATTGGTCATCAGGATTCTGGTGGTAATATTTATGTTGAATTACAAGTTTGGTCTAGAAAATCAGGTTTAGGTAAGGCATTATTTACTCCCGGAATTATATTTTCCGACGCTGATAATGTTATCTCTGATGTAGTCTGGATTAGTAACAAAAGATTAGCACAATTAGTTGATGATGAAGGTCATTTAACAGGTGCGCCAGAATTAATTGTTGAAGTTCTTTCTGCGGGGAATATAAACGAGAGACGCGACAAAGAAGCCAAATTAAAACTTTATTCTCTTCAAGGAGTTAGAGAATATTGGATCGTAAATTGGCGATTACAACAAATAGAAGTTTACTGTCGTGAAAACGCTCAGTTGATGTTAGTTGCAACGCTGATGGAAAGCGATGAAATTACTTCGCCAATTTTACCAGGGTTTAATTGTAATATTCAGCAGTTTTTCAATTGATGTAGTATTTATAAAATATTTTTTTGAACATAAATAAGCTTAATTAGATAAGCTGGCTCAAACCTTTAAATGATTTAATCCAAATTTTGCAATAGATTCCCCTCAATTTTCAACCTTCAGAGAGATTACATGATCAACCAGAACAGCGTAAGGTTCGCAATATACCTGATTTCATTAAAACGTGACAACAATGGCAAACCTTAAACAACAAAAATGTGATGCCTGTACTGGTGATTCACCTGCTGTAACTGAGGAAGAGATCAACAAATTTCAGCAGGAAATTCCGCAATGGGATGTTAAGGAAGAAAACGGCGAAAAACGTTTAGAAAGAGTTTTCAAATTTTCCGATTTTAAATCGGCTTTGAATTTTACCAACAAAATCGGTGAAGAAGCAGAAAATCAAGAACATCACCCAGCTTTACTCACCGAATATGGCAAAGTAACTGTCATGTGGTGGACTCATGCCATCCAAGGTTTACACCGTAACGATTTTATCATGGCAGCGAAAACAGACGAGATTTTCAATAAGTCGCATTAAATAAGTACAATTAACTAGTCACCGATCACTAATAATTGATTATGTCAAAAGCAACTTGGAATGGTGCAGTTATAGCCGAAAGCGATAAAACTGTTGTTGTAGAAGGAAATCATTACTTTCCCGCAGACGCGATCGATAAACAGTATTTCAAGGAAAGCGATAAGCATACTTCTTGTCCTTGGAAAGGTACCGCTAACTATTACGACGTTGAAGTTAATGGAGAAGTCAATAAAGATGCTGCTTGGTATTATCCCAATGCAAAGGATAAAGCAAAAAATATTGAAGGTTATGTCGCTTTTTGGCGCGGTGTAAAAGTAGAAGCTTAGGATTAGTTATAATTCTTGTGGGATGGGCTTCCTAGCCCGTCCGAAGGTATTTCATTTACTATTTCTGCACAGCTGTATACTCCCCTCCCAAGCCCTCCACAATGGCTTTAGTATTAGCAATCAACATCTTCTGATAAGTATCGGCATTTGTTCCTTTTTCCCCCAACCCATCAGCATATAGTTTTTGATCGGAAACTTTTACATTCGCTTCTTGAGCAACTCTTTCAATCAGTTTGGGAGTATGGGTATTTTCAGCAAAAATTGTCGGTACGTTCTCTTGTTTAATTTCTTTTGAGAGTTCACCTATTCTCGCTGCTGTTGGTTCTACTTCAGTACTCAAACCTTCTATAGCTCCTTCATAACCAATGTTATATGCCTGTGTGTAGTAACTTAAAGCATCGTGAGTGGTAACTAATTTACGCTGAGTGACAGGTATTGTAGCTACATTTTGTTTAATCCAACTATCTATTTGTTTAATTTCTCCGGTCAATTTTTCGGCATTTGTTGCATATAGCTGAGCATTATCTGGGGAAACTTTTTCTAAATTATTACGAATAACTTTCACCATCTGAATCCCATTTTGAGGATTATGCCATACATGGGGGTCTGGTGCTTTTTCTGAGGAATGTTTTTCTTCTCCCTCATGGTCGTGTTCTTCCGCAATAATTGGTTTGGGAACCGCAAGTTCATGAACCGCAATTTTTGGGGCTGTATTATCGCTAGCTTTAATTAACTGAATAATGCTGGGTTCAAAATCATAACCACCGTATAAAACCAAATTAGCCTGCTCGATCGCTTTCCGGTCTTCGGGTTTGGGTTGATACGTATGGGGGTCTTGACCTGCATCTACCAAACACTTCAAATCAACTGTTTGAGCCGCTATTTGTTTGGTTAAGTCGCATATTACGCTGGTTGTCGCAACCACTAAAGGACTCCCTGTTTCAGTGCTGCTGGTATTCACGGTTCGACTACAGCTAATTAAACCGATCGCGATTAATCCCGTAACTCTAAGAGGTATTTTCCTAAACATCGATCGCAACAACTGTATACTAAAATGATAATCGTTATCATATACTAGCTATTGCGCTATGGGAAGTAGCTTTTTAGCATAAATAATAATCATTATCATGTAGGAGAAAACAGTGTTAGAAGTAGAGGGTTTGGACGTAGATTATCGGGGTAAAGTAGCTATTGAAGATGTCAGCTTTCGCGTTTCTTGCGGACAGATGGTTGGTGTAATCGGCCCAAATGGTGCGGGTAAAAGTACTTTAGTAAAAGCAATACTAGGTTTAATTCCTTCCACGGGTGGAATTGTCAAATTTCGTAATTGTCCTGTGAAAAAGCAGTTGAATTCAATCGCTTACGTACCTCAAAGAACTCAAGTAGATTGGGAATATCCGATTACGGTGCTTCGGGTAGTGATGATGGCTCGTACTGCAAGTACGGGTTGGTTTCGTCAGCCAAATTGTAAGTCAAAACAAATCGTTAAATCTGCGTTGCAGAGAGTGGGGATGTGGGATTTACGTTCCCGTCAAATTGGTGAATTATCTGGGGGACAGCAGCAGCGAGTATTTTTAGCTAGAGCTTTAGCACAGCAAGCAGATTTATTTTTTTTTGACGAGCCATTTGTAGGGATTGATAAACGTACTGAAGATATTATGTTTGATATTTTCAACGAATTAAAGCGGGATGGTAAAATTTTAATTTTAATTACTCACGATTTGGGTAATACCTTAACAAAATGCGATTATTTATTATTATTAAATAAACATATTATTGCCGATGGTTCTCTTCAGGAAGTAATTACAAATGAAAATTTACAGCGAGCTTATGGAAACAATCTTTTGTTTTTAAATAGAGAACAGAAACCAGCTTAGTCAATTATCAATTAAGTAGGTGGGTAGAAATAATTCAACCTCAAAACCCGAGCCATACTCCCAATTACCAATTACCAATTCCCAATTCCCAATTCCCAATTCCCTACTCCCTACTCCCAATTCCGAATTCCCTACTCCCTACTCCCTACTCCCTACTCCCAATTCCGAACTCCCTACT
>NZ_JAYGHM010000013.1:56528-89281 GCF_034931125.1 Rivularia sp. UHCC 0363
ACTCCCTACTCCCTACTCCCTACTCCCTACTCCTAATTACGATTTTCAACACCAACCTACTTATTCATCATGTTTAATTTGCTATTGGAACCGCTAAGTTTTGGATTTATGCGAGATGCTTTATTTATTGCGATTAGCTTGGGTATTCTCTGCTCTGTTGTCGGCTCTTATCTGATAGTACAGCGTCAAGGAATACTTGGTGATGTGATTGCTCATGCTGTATTACCCGGACTTGCGATCGCCATGTTTTTTGGTGTTGATATTTTCTTAGGTGCGTTTATTTCCGGGACTTTCAGCACTTTTGTAATTGCTTGGATCGAGTCACAGTCTCGCGTCAGTGTTGATGCAGCGATGGCTTTGGTTTTTTCTGGTTTTTTAGCTTTGGGTATCATGCTAATTAGCGTCTTGAAAACTAAAGTTGATTTACATCATTTTTTATTTGGCGATATTTTAGGAGTTACCACAGATGACGTTTGGCGGACTTTAATAATTACATTTGTTACCTTATTTTTAGTTAAATTTTGTTATAAAGAATTGCTGTTTTACACTTTTGACCCATTAGGCGCACAAGCAAGCGGACTACCGACAAATATTATCAAATTTGGTTTAACAGCAGCAATTACATTAACAATTATTGCGAGTATGCAGGCTGTGGGAGTAGTATTAGTAATTTCTCTATTAATTGGACCTGGAGTTACAGCTTATTTGCTAGTTAAAGAGTTACATCAAATGATGATTTTAGGTTCGATAATTGGTATTATTGGTAGCGTCGGCGGTTTATATATCAGTTATTATCAAAATGTACCTTCAGGAGCATCAATTGTATTGGTTATCTGCGGATTATTTTTATTAGCTTTGTTATTTAGTCCAACTCAGGGTATATTAACTCGTCCTAGAAATAAAAATCGTTCCGGAAGAGTTTTGCAGCAAGTTACATTAAAGCGCAGGTGAAATCTATAGTTGTAAATTTTTCTAGTTCCCAGGCTCAGCCTGGGAAATAAGGCTTTGAGGCTCTGCCTTTTATATTATTTTATTCCTAACTATAATCTGTCATTTCGTTTCATCTGTTACTAAAATAATTTTGTTTCTATTGTATGAGGATTAGTTGTTTAAATAAACAGGATGCTACTAGTCACTTGACAAAATTTTCAGCTTGAAGTAACCTTTCGATATATTGGAAATACCTATACTGATTCATATATAGGTAAAACAATTTCCGGTTTATTTCCTAACACCTGAAAACTCGTCAAAAGCTCATAACCGTATCTTGTAAAATTTGTATCTACCTAATTATTAGTTGTGAGAAAAGAAACTAATACCTTAATTTTGATTGTGTTAACGTAATTAGAAATTGATTGCGGATTATTTTATGGAAAAAGGAACAACATTTCTTTTTTATAGTCTGTATTGTCTAATCATCAGCAAAAAGTAACTTTAAAGGATGATATTAACCGTCCAATACCCGAAAAAATCAGCTAACTTTGGGTAAGTTAGACAGTAGTTAAAAAGTATGAAAATCTGCCAGAATCCTGACTGTTCTAATCCTTTTAATGTAAGTGGTAATCGGTTTTGCGTTGGTTGTGGTGCGAATAATTTTGGCGATCTATTAAGAAATCGTTACCGTGTCAAAAGGTTATTGGGTACGGGTGGTTTTGGTAGAACTTACGAAGCGCAAGATTTAGATCGACTTGATGCTGCTTGTGTTGTCAAGCAGTTTATTCGAGAATCTCAAGGAACAACAGCTCGTGCTAAAGCAGCGCAACTTTTTCGTCAGGAAGCCAAACGTTTGTTTGAATTGGGGGAAAATCATTCGCAAATTCCCCGTTTGGTAGCTTATTTTGAACAAGGTACCTGTATGTATTTGGTACAGGAATTTATTGATGGGGATAACTTGTATCAAGAGTTGCAGCGAGAAGCTTTTAGCGAAACCCAAATTTGGCAAGTTTTAACCGATTTACTTCCGGTTTTAGAGTTTATCCATCAGCGTCAAGTAATTCATCGTGATATCAAACCCGAAAATATTATTCGTCGGGCTAGTGATGGTAAATTAGTTTTGATTGACTTTGGTGGTGCGAAACAAGTTACACAAAATAACTTAGCGCAGAAAGGTACGGGAATTTACACCTTGGGTTATGCAGCAGCAGAACAAATGGCGGGTTATGCTTGTGCAGCTAGCGATTTATATGCTTTAGGTGCAACCTGCGTGCGGTTGTTAACTGGCTGTTTAGTCAAACAGGATGAGCATGGAAATGTTTACGATCCAATTTATGACCCAATTAATGGAAGATGGTTATGGCGAGAATATTTAGCCACCGTTAATATTACAGTTAGTCATAAATTGACGCGAATCCTGAATAAGTTACTCAAGCATTTTGTGCGGGAAAGGTATCAATCAGCAGCCGACGTGCTGTTAGATGTGAAGGATATTTTATTGTATGATGCGACTCCTTTTAATATTCCGAATGCGACTTCCGTTTCCCTATCGGGGAAAGACGAAATATCTCTTTTACACAATTTTCAATTTGACACAATTACTGTAGATAAATACGCAAATATAGTTAATCGCGATCGCCTTTCTGCGGAATATTTTGTGCAAGAGTTGGATAATGGCATAAATCTGGAAATGGTATACCTTTGTGGAGGTACTTTTATGATGGGTTCCCCAGAATCTCAAGGTTATGATAGCGAACATCCCCAACATTTTGTGACTATCAAGCCTTTATTTATGAGTAAATTTGCGATTACTCAAGCGCAATGGTTAGCAGTAGCGAAACTACCCCAAGTAAAACATTCATTAAATCCAGAGCCATCTTATTTTAAAGGTGATTCGCACCCCGTAGAGCAGATATCCTGGCATGAAGCGGTGGAATTTTGCGTCCGGTTATCGAACTATACAGGAAAAGAATATCGTTTACCCAGCGAAGCGGAATGGGAATATGCTTGTCGTGCGAATACAATTACACCTTTCCATTTTGGGGATACTATCACTTCTGATTTGGTAAACCATGATGGAAACTATACCTATGGGTTAGCACCGAAAGGTAAATACCGTCAAGGGACTACACCCGTCGGAAAATTTCCTCCCAACGCTTTGGGACTGTACGATATGCATGGGAATGTGTGGGAATGGTGCGCCGATTCGTGGCACGATAGCTATCATAATGCTCCTTGTGACGGTAGAGTTTGGCATGAAGGGGGGGAGAAAATGCGAGTTATGCGCGGTGGTTCGTGGTTCAACGTTCCTCGCTTTTGTCGTAGTGCTTTGAGGTATAAAGGTGAGTCAACTTTGCGGGATGTTTTTATTGGTTTGCGGGTTGTAAGTGATGCGAAGTAGATTGAGATTATAAAAAAAATCAAAAAACCTCTCCTTCTAATATAGGAAAGGTTTTACTGCTATCCCGGTGAAAGATTACCTATCTGAGTGAGCAGGGAGTAGGGCGGAAGAAATTACATTGGTAATCTTAAACCAAGAAGGGAGTAATTCAAACAATGCATTATATTAATTTACAAATTTCTAACCTTGGCAATTACATCAAGTAATTTTCGCGCTTCAGTTGTTCTACCTTGCTTTTGATATAGTTGAGCAGCTTTTTGTAAATCTGTTATTGCTCCTTGTTTGTCTCCTGAGTATGCACGAGCAAGACCCCGATTGTTGTACGCTTCACCATAATTGGGATTAAGTTGTATGGCTTTCGTATAATCATCTATTGCTAGTTGATAATCTTTTAATTCATAACGAGCAAGACCCCGATTGTAATAGGCTTGCTCATATTTAGGATCAATTTCTATGGCTTTAGTATAATCAGCGATCGCCAATTGATAATCTTTTAACCCAAGTCGAGCAGTCCCTCGGTTGTAGTAGGCTTGGGTATAATTGGGGTCAATTTCTATCGCTTTATTGTAATCAGCGATTTCTCCTTGATAATCTTTTAATTGATAACGAGCAAGACCCCGATTGTAGTAAGCTTTAGTATATTTGGAATCGAGATCTAATTGTTGCCAACCCCATAGATCAAATTGGTAGCGGTTTCGGGAGCGATACGAATAAGGCTATATATATAGATAAGCAAGGAAAAGAAGTTGAAATTCCCATGTGTTCTAAATTGGAAATGGCTCATCGGATATTAGATTTGGTTAATTATTCTCAGTAGATTGATCGGGAAAGTTGGACTTGACAAAAATTATATTATGTGATTTTAAATATTGTGTATAGCCTTCTCCTAAAGCTAAAGGGTTGAAACTGTTAAATAGGAGTTTATATAATAAGTGAAACCAATTTTAGGTTTAGCGATCAGTTCCATATTCATTCCTTTACCAGCTTTTGCACAGGTACAATTACAACCATTATCTGGTATCAAAATTTTAGTGAACCCAGGACACGGAGGGCAAGAAACTGGTGCAGCTGGTCCAACAGGATATTTAGCTAAAGATGTCAGCTTGAGTGTATCTAAGCTGCTACGTGATGAACTGGTGTTAAGAGGTGCAATAGTGGTGATGACGCGAGAAGATGACACAGAATTAAGTTTATCCGATCGCCAAGCCATGATTGATCGAGAAGAACCAGCCATCGCTATAACTATACATTACACAGCAGTACCTGACGACGGAGATGCGGAAAATAGCAAGGGTATTAGAACTTTTTGGTATCATTCCCAAGCTCATAGTCTAGCCGTTTTTCTGCATAATTATCTAGTTAACCAGCTAGGACGTTCATCAATGGGGGTGTTTTGGAATAACTTAGCTTTAACTCGTCCTTCTACAGCACCATCAGTGGTAATGGAACTGGGTTTTATGACCAACCCTGAAGAATTTGAATGGATAGCTAACACCAATGAACAAAAAAAATTAGCGCGAGTTTTGGCAGATGGTATTGTTGAGTGGTTTCAAAGCTTGTAGGTTGGGTTAGGTTCACCAGATATAGTAAAAGAGCGAATAATGTATATTTGAACCGTAACCCAACATTTAATTATCTGTAATCATGATGTTGGGTTACGACACGATAATAAAGATTCTCGTTACAAGTATAATTTGGTTTTCG
The DNA here is from genome assembly GCF_034931125.1 of Rivularia sp. UHCC 0363. NCBI lineage: Bacteria > Bacillati > Cyanobacteriota > Cyanophyceae > Nostocales > Rivulariaceae > Rivularia > Rivularia sp. UHCC 0363. The sequence goes on from NZ_JAYGHM010000013.1 coordinate 61,567, forward strand.
TATCTAACCCAACCTACTAACTGTAATTCCTAAGACTGATTCCCAGCAGCTTGGATTACTTGTTCGATAGTTAAACCTAACAATTCAGAAACCTCTTCAATATTCATACCGCGAGCTAACATCGCCGGTACAAGTTCTAATTTCGTTTCCTGTTTACCTTCTAATCTTCCTTCTTCTCTTCCTTCTTCTTTAGCTTCTCGATAAATTCTAGTTTCTTCCAATTTAATTCCTAACATTCCTTCCACCTCTTCCCTACTCAAGTTGGAAAATTTATAAACGGCTATTGTCGTTATTATATCGAACAACTCATTCCGAGGAAGAATGCTGATTTGCTCTTGTTTGACTCTCTCGATTAAACGTTTCGCTGATTCCACCACTTGGTTTTCTGAAGCGATGGTTAACTGCATTAAACTTATACCTATGGATTGCTCGGTAGAATCATCTAGTTCATCTAAATAAATTCGTCGTACTTTATCGCTATCAAGCTGCGGCTGATGAATTGTTGTGTTTTTTGGTTCTAAATTACGACTAGGAAAAATAATTACTCCATACCAATCATCGCAAAAATCAGCATTGCGGTATAAATAAAGCAGAGATTCTGCGAAAAAACGATGGTATAACAATTCATCTGGTTGAAACTGTATTTCTGCAAAAATAACTATGCGAGGAGAAGCATCTTGGGGTGGTAAGAATACTCCATCAATTCTAAAAGTTGGTTCTTTTACTTCTACTGATTCAAAACGGTAATTTGTTGCATTGGTAATTCTTGGTTCTATAAATTCAAATATTAATTCCGGGGAGCGTTGAAAAATTGTATAAAAAATCGCATCTCTTCTCACAAATTACTCCAAATTATCTTGATTTTTTGATATTTTATTAATTATCCTATAATTGAAGATTTTTCTTTTATTTTTTAAGCTAATTATATATAAACTGATATCTTGTAACATTTCTCGTTTGATGAAAAATAATATTTATTTATTATCTTTAAATAAACTACTCTCTTCCTGGGAGAAGATTACTGATTTTAAAAAACCGCAGAGACGCGGAGAGCGCGGAGGAAAGAAATAGAGAGAGATAAGAATCAGGAAGCGCGTTGGGATTAATTTCTTTGCCAAGAAAGTATTTAGTTATTCAAAGTTTTTTATTAGACTATCTTTGCTGAGTCTAACTCGCAATTTTAATCGCGCTATTACGTAATTAATACTATATATTTTCTCTTTATAGATACAATGAATAATATGTATTAGAAGATGCTTTTTGATTGTAATTTATATAAAATTCTAGTTTAATTTCTAATTCTATTGTGGGATGGGTATCAATACTGCTCGGTTAAGAGTCGATCCCCCCAACCCCCCGATAAATTGGGGGGCTAAAAATGCCTTATTTTCCCCCAATTTATCGGGGGACTAAGGGGGATCTCAAATGACTATGCACCTTAACCGAGCATTATTGGGATGGACATTCTTACCTGTCTTCCCAATACTTAATATAAAATAAAATAGAAAAGTAAATTACTTTTTGCTGTTCCCTAAAACAACAACACCGCAAAACCTCAATCAAATCTATATTTAACTTAAATAATTAAAAGCTTTCAAAATTTGCCTGTTTACAAGGGTTTATTTTTCTTCAAGACCCCTATATATGGCCAGACGTATTCTAATTATAAAAATTAGTTTACCACAAAAGAAAAAAATCGTCAATTTCCTCGATATAAATTTTTTCATCCACGGTGATCGTTATAAATTATTAATATCCGTTACAACCGAATTCAAAGATGAAGACGGTGGGAGAACAGTTATCGGTGACGCTGATAACTGTAAACTGATAGCTGTCACAAGGTTTAAAGATGTTTAATTCATCAGAAACAGCAATTATCGCTGGGATTGTATTAGTTACTTTAGGAATTTTGGGATGGGGTTTTGTTCGCGCTAGACCTTTTGGTAAATTGGGTCTCTTAGCTTGGTTTCAGTCTGTGGTGTTAATAACCCCCTGGCTGTTGTTTTTCGGTTTACTTGCAATGGGAATTTATATCAATATTGCAGGTATACTCTTTCTGGTGATTGCTTCTGCGGGTTTGTATATTGCGATCGGCAGACAGTTGCGGACAATGGGACAAGAGGAAACCATCAAACAAAGAGCGTCCCAAAGAATTGCCGAACAAGCATTACAAGATTCTGCTCAGTCATCAGCAGGAAATCAGTTACAACCGGAAATAATGCCGATTCCCGAAGACGATTTGAGTACTATTAGAAGCATTTTCGGCATCGATACATATTTTGCGACTGAAACCATTGCTTATCAAGAAGGAGCTATTTTTAAAGGTAATTTGAGGGGAGAACCAGAAGATGTTCACAACCGTTTGAGTGCAAGTTTACATGAGAAAGTTGGTGATAAATATCGCTTATTTTTAGTCGAAAGTCCTGAAGGTAGACCCACAGTTATAGTCTTACCGAGTCGTAATGACCCGCGTTCCATGACTGTGGGACAAAAAGCGTTTGCAGGTATTCTTTTATTAGCAACTATCGCTACAACTTTAGAAGCTGGGGGAATCTTATTAAATTTCGATTTCTTTTCTAATCCGGGAAGGTTTGCAGAATCTTTACCAATTACAGCAGGCTTATTAACAATTTTACTCGCTCATGAACTCGGACACTGGATACTTGCTCGTCGTCACGAAGTCAAATTAAGTTTACCTTTCCTGCTTCCTTCGGTGCAAATTGGTTCTTTCGGTGCAATTACCCGTTTTGCATCATTATTACCCAATCGTAAAGTTTTGTTTGATATTTCCTTAGCTGGACCCGCAGCAGGAGGAATAATTTCATTTGTAATGTTAATTGTCGGATTGCTGCTTTCTCATCAAGGAAGTTTACTTCAATTACCAAACGAGTTTTTTCAAGGTTCGATTTTAGTCGGAAGTTTAGCCAGAGTTGTGATGGGTGAGACTTTGCGATCGCCTTTAGTAGACGTGAATCCTTTGGTGATCATCGGTTGGTTAGGTTTAGTTGTTACAGCTTTAAACTTAATGCCAGCGGGGCAATTAGATGGTGGTAGAATCGTCCAAGCTATTTACGGACGTAAAATTGCCGGACGTACCACTTTGGCAACTTTAATCATTTTAGGAATCATTGGTTTAGCTAATTCTTTAGCTTTATATTGGGCGATCGTGATTTTATTTTTACAAAGAGACTTGGAGCGTCCGAGTTTGAACGAAATCACCGAACCAGATGATGCACGAGCTGCATTAGGACTACTAGCGTTATTTTTAATGGCTGCAACCTTGATACCCTTAAGTCCTGGTTTCGCGGGAAGATTGGGTATAGGGGGATAAGGGATGGGGAGATGGGGGGATGGGGAGATGGGAGGATGGGGAGAGATGGGGAGATGGGGAGATGGGGGGAAGTTTGTTATTTGAGAATCCAGATTGATGAGTTATTTATCATTTTTACTAAGCCACCTAGAATCTGGTTGTAGTTAGCGTAAATTTCTCTCCCAACTTGGATATCTAAGTAGTTGCATTTGACGGCAAACTTAACCCAAATTTGAGTTTCAGCGGCTTCTGCTTCTGAATCGTTTAATTTAGCGATAAAAGCTGCTTGATAACGGCGTTTTCTCCATTCTTCAGCCAAATTAGCACATACAGAACGAGATGAACGACGAATTTGATCCGTTAGAGAATATCTTTCTTCAACAGGAAATCTTTTGGAGTATTCATAAATTTTCATAGCAGCATCAAAAGCTAACTGCAAAACTTCCAAATCCTCATGACTCTTGATATTCCCTCTTCCCATCTTCCAACCCCTCAGCCAAAATTTTCTTTCTTCCTTCCTTCACTTATATACTTCCCTAAAAATCTCCTAAACTAACAATCTTTTTATTCTCCCCATCTCCCCATCTCCCCATCTCCCCATCTCCCCATCCCCCCCCGAACCCTAACTCTTCTTATCAGCCAATAAACTCGGATACTTCGCTGGTGTAGAAAATAATCCCTGCAAATTTTGCTGACGGTGTTGTGATGGTTCTTTACTCATGTTCCATAGGGTTTCGTAGAAAAAGAAAGATACTCCGGCAAAATTGCGATCGCGAACTTCTTTTACCTGTGCTTTAATTTGTTCTACTGGTACGTGTTTGTTTTTTAATCCGGTAATAATGCCGATGCTCGTGGGAATATGTTTTTTAGCCGCGATTACTTCGGGATACTCCATTTCTTGGACAAATACGTTCATATCATCGCGGTAAAGTTGAATGATCAAATCTTCGATCAATCCCATCCGTTCCCATCTTTTCCAGTCTGCTAAAAAGTATTCGTAGGAAAAACGTTGGGGATTTGGTGCAATTGAAACTATACAATCTTTTTTAACTGCTTTGATGGCAAAGAATACTTCTTTCATGAAATCGGTAATCTTATCAGCACGCCATTTTACCCATTTTGGGTTTTTATTATCTTTAGGAGGTGCTTTACCGCCATGCTCTTTTCTATATAACGCTACAGTATAACTATCGTATCCATACTCCGATGGTAAGCCGAAATGGTCGTCAAATTGAATTCCGTCAATATCATACTTTTGCACCATTTCGACAATTAAATCTTTGATAAATCGCTGCACGTCGGGACGAAAAGGACTCAACCAAACGCGATCGTGAACTCCTTCTTTTTTTATTTTCCCACCGTCAACACGATTGGTCAGCCAGTAAGGACGACGTTTTGCTAATTGTGAATCGGCTGGAGCCATAAAGCCAAATTCAAACCAGGGAATTACCTTCAAATTCCTTGCGTGTCCCTCACGCACTACTTCTTCAAGCATATCGCGTCCTTGAAGCCCAGGTTCGGGGTCTACACTTCTGCCAATAACACTTGCTGCGACTTTACTGGGATACAAAGTATAACCCCAATTCCACACCGCAGGATATACAACATTGAAGTTTAATTTTTTCAGGCTTGATAAAGCACTAGTAAGATTTTCACGTTTAAATAAAACATCACTATCAATATTAGTTAACCATGCTCCCCGTAATTCGGTTGGTAGCTGTCGGTTTGCAATCGGTTGTTCAGATGTAATTGGTTGAGCAGGTGTAACAATCGGTTGCTGACGGGTTTTTATAATAACTTGAGCCGGTACGGGGACGGAAAACATCACCCCAGCCATCAGCGAAAGAGTAAAAATAGCTGCCAGAAAAGCTCGTCTTTGACTGCGTTGCTGACTTAATGCAAATAAGTCTAAACATCGCTTCATAAATTCTTTCATTATTTACTGAGTACAAAAGTTCACAACAATCATGACTAGGATAACCGTTCTGATGTTGCATAATTCAGTTACTAGGTAACATTAGCTGATTAAGCAGGGAGTAGGGAGTAGGGAATAGGGAATAGGGAAGGAAGATGATGATAATACTTGCTCATTCCGCATGAAGTTTGCACGCGATCAATATCGGCTACGATTATTTGACGAGTTCCGGGAATTTGCGGAAACTCCGAGCATAAAGATTCCCAATCTGGATTTCCCGGTAAAATAGTGTTTCCGCTGCCGTAAAGACGCAAAATACAAGGTGGTTCCTCAAAAGCGCAAAACATCAAGGTAATTCGTCCATTTTCTTGTAAATGCGCTGATGTTTCGTTCCCGCTTCCTGTTAAATCGAGATAAGCAACTTTATGTTGTGAAAGAATGCGAAAACTTTCTAATCCCTTCGGAGAAAGGTTAACGTGTCCGGTAGAACTTAACGGTGCAGTAGCGACAAAGAACATTTGCTGGTTTGCAATAAATTTTTGTAATTCTTCAGTAATAGAATCAAAAACTTTAGCCATAATCAATTATCAGTTAACAATTATCAATTATCAATGAATATGGCGCTTATCGGTTGAGTCAGTTATACAATTAAACAACTCTGGGAAAGTTCTTGTTGGTTAAATACTGTTTAAATTGATTGGTAATCCAAATCTAAAATCTAAAATTCTATGGCTGACCAAATTCTTTGGGTTCATGGTGATTGTCTGAGTCCTAAAAACCCTGCACTGATTGAATACCCAAATACTCCCGCTATCTGGGTTTGGGACGATGAATTATTAAAAGAATGGCAAATTAGCCTTAAGCGGATTACTTTTATTTACGAGTGCTTGCTAGAATTACCAGTTGTGATTCGTCGTGGTGATGTTGCAGCCGAAGTTTTAGCTTTTGCAAAAGAACATGATGCTAATAAAGTTGTCACCGCAGAAAGTCCAAGTCCGCGTTTTGATAATATCTGCGATGAACTTGAACGTACAAAAGAGTTAGAAATATTTGAAGTTGAACCATTTTTTGAATACAGCGGTTTTATCGACCTCAAGCGATTTTCTCGTTATTGGAAAGTCGCTCAAAATTATGTATTTGATTGAATAATTATCAATTAACGGATGCGGCATTTTTTTTTAATAACTAACGAGTATTCCCTATTGCTAAAGAGATAATTCAGAAACCGGGCTTTGTTCAAAACCAAGTTTCTCAAGTTTGAAAATCGCGATCGCTAACTCAAATCTTCAATCAATTTGATTACTCTTTGTTTTACTTCTTCACGAATGCGGCGAAATGTCTCAATATCTTTACCTTCTGGGTCGTCTAATTGCCAATCTGCAAATACTTCTCTTGTTACCCATTCAGGAGGCAAATTTATACCACAACCACATAAAGATATTACCGCATCGTAATCTTCAGAATTAAAATCGCTTAAAGGTTTCGATTCTTGATTACTGATATCAATCCCAATTTCCGACATAATTTCTACAGTTTTGGGGTCTACAAAACTCGCTTCTAAACCTGAACTAGTAACGGCTATTTTACCTTCTCCCAAAGTACGAGCAAATCCTTCTGCCATTTGAGAACGACGAGAATTCTTTTTACAAACAAACATTACCTTTTTCATTTTGATACCTGGTAAATAAAAGTAAAAATTACGTTTCTGCTATCTCTCTTTGTCTCTTGATACGTACTCTTAAAAGTATCAATTAAATAAGTACTCGTGCAAAATAAATTAAACATTTCGTCTGGGAAGGGAATAGGGAATAGGAAAAATTTATACAACTCATGAGTAATTATATAAATAATTTTGCGTCAGTACTTAACTAATTACTGTCAATCAATTACTGACTTCCGCATCTGCTTGTTTACGTTCACTATAACGGTCTGTAAGATAATCAACTTTATCCCGTAACAACAAGGTAAATTTATACAATTCTTCCATAACATCAATCACTCTATCCCGATAAGGTGAATCTTTCATAGTTCCATCTTCATTAAATTCCTGGTAAGCTTTAGCAACAGAAGATTGATTGGGAATAGTAAACATCCGCATCCAACGTCCCAAAAGCCTCATAGAATTAACAGCATTGAAAGATTGAGAACCACCGCTGACCTGCATTACAGCCAAAGTTCTTCCTTGAGTCGGTCTAACTGACCCTATATTTAGAGGAATCCAGTCAATTTGATTTTTTATAATCCCGGTCAGATTTCCGTGCATTTCTGGAGATGTCCAAACTTGACCCTCCGACCATAAACTCAACTCCCGCAATTCTTGCACTTTGGGGTGTGTCTCTGGAACGCTACCCCGAATCGGTAATTCAAGCGGATCAAAAAACTTTACTTCCGCACCAAATCCTTCAATAATTCGTGCTGCTTCTTCCGCTAACAAACGACTATAAGAACGCGATCGCAACGAACCGTATAAAAATAATATTCTTGGTTTGTGGTCAAAAGATGTCATGTATCAATTATCAATTATCAATGCTCAATTATCATATTTTATGACAGAGATGTGAAGGAGCATCAAGAGAAATCCAGATCGCAAGGAAATTTAGAAGTTATAAATTCAAAACTAGTTACTGTTCACCTAAAAATGAGATAGCATTACCTATCATGTGTTTGGAGAATTTCAATGCTCGGATTTCGTTGGTTCAACAAAGTTCACGGTTCCGATTCAGTAAATTGTGAAACAAAAATGCTTTCTGGGCAGCGTTTTGATTTAAAAATATTTAAACTAACAGCACCAATCCTAGCTATAGCTGGAAGTTTTGCTATGACTTTACCTAGTAATGCTATCAGCAATCCCTTTAAGAAAACCAATGATTATCGTGTATGTGCTGCACGGCTTTTGAGCGTAGGTATCCCAGCAGAAACTACAGCGAGTGCTTGTGCTGCTGCACTTAGACCGATGGAAGTATCTTCATGTGTAGGTCAAATTCAGCGGAGAACTCAAATTCCCGCAACAGATTCGCTTGCTTTTTGCGGACAAGCACGTCGTCCCAATGATTTAGCCACTTGCGTTGTTGATATCGGGACTAAAAGCCAGGAAGCAGCTAATCCAGCTATTTTAAGCTACTGTAATCGCAGCTTATTACCAGTTGATTTTGGTCAATGCGTAGTAGGTTTGCGTTCTGAAATCGACTTTTCAGCCACACAAGCAATGGAAAGTTGTATTAGTGCTAGCGATCGCATTAGCAATGTTGTACCTTTCTCAACACCCGGAACTGCTCCCTCTGTAGAATTTAGTCCCACGTTTGAAACAACTCCGGTTCGGTAGAATAGGGGGACAAGGGGATAGGGGGATAGGGGGATGGGGGGATAGGGGGATAGGGGAGATAATTCATAACTCCTAACTATTACCAATTCCCAATTCCCAATTCCCAATTCCCAATTCCCAATTCCCAATTCCCAAAAAAACAGGTTGGGCTTTCATTATGAGTCAACCCAACCGAATAGTTATTTATTGAATTTTGTTTTTGGACATATTTTTGCTAAAATGGGGAAATTGGCATAATCGGCAGTTATTTTAATGACTGCTGATTTATTATTCTTCTTTTTTTCCAAAAACCATTTGTAGAAGCATTGGCGCTCCACCTACTTGATGATATTTATCTGCCCAAGCACGAATGATTTGATCCAATTCTTCTAAGGCATCATCTACCCGTTCGGGTGGAATATCCATTTCTTCCAAAACTCGCATTGTGTTCTGCTGTCTTTCCGACCACTCTCTCATCATGCGGAAAAAACGAGCAGTATCTTCCACCATAATGTAGGTGCGCTCTTCGTCATCTGCTGTGGCATAATACGGACGAGTCAGAGCGTAAAAAGGCATTCCCCAAGGTGAATCAACCCGCGTTACTGTACTCGAATAAAGCAGACGACGCTTGATATGTTCTGCCAAAGCCTCGCTTAAAGGCATTTGGTGTCCAGAAGGCATATCTTCCTGGGAACGTTGATGAAGAAATTCAATTAACTCCAAAAATTCAAAAGAGGTAATTAACTGGGCATCAGGCAGATTAGGTGGTAATTTTTGCTCAATCTGTCTTTTTTCTTCGGATGTCAAACTGGTGCCAGGAATACGCGAACGTCCCGGCTGCCAAGGATATTTTTCCATCCATACATAAGGAAACTGAATCAAATAACGCGGTTCCTGAGAACCTAGCATTTTCAACAATCTTCCTTCAGTCAGCGCTTGTCTGACTTCTTCAACAATGGCTTTTACCCGCTTCGGCTCTAAATGATGTAAATGACCAGTCATTCGCAGGTTTTGCCCCTGCTCTAGATAAGTCATGTAAATTGCACATTTAGCAGCTGTTGCGGCTGCATCTAAAAATGCCCCATGTCTATGCCCACTAGTTCGCATGGCGCTGAAAGCCAAATAAAGCATGATCTGATCCATCGCGCTGGGACCAAGACGTTTGATCAGATCAGTATCGTTATGCATATTACAAACTGTTGAATAGCAGGTTAACAAAATTAAGAATTATACGAGAGTAAGTAGTATACACCCTATAAGCAGACTATGTGTTCGGTTTAGTTTATCTATTATGCGACAACTAAGGGTATTAATGGTAGTTATAAACAACATTTTACCCGTATTTTTACAGAAAAAAGTTAAAACTAACTTTGTTCGTAAGATTACGATAGAGCCAGCATAGCTGAACGTTTTTCTTGTCAGTATCTTCACCAACTTATACAGGAACTGCAATTCAAGGTTGCTATACCCAAAACTGCCCGTACAAAGATGTTCCCATTGACACGAAAATCTCCACCTTAGAGTCAAGTAAGCAAGTGTGTCCTTTTTACATCCCCTGAAGAATGTATGTTAACAGCTTTTGACTGGAAATGTGGCTTTACGGTATACCAGTGAGTTATTAGATATGGGTCATTGGTAATTGGTAATAGTTAGGAGTTATGAATTATCTCCCCATCTCCCCATCTCCCCATCCCTCAGCTGCGAGACGATTTAACCCGCTGCTGTAATTTCTCGATGCTAAAAGCTGCGGCTCCGAAGGTGACTAGTAGAACTCCAAGAACTTGGATTAATGGTAAAGTTTCTTGAATGATGATTCCGGCAAAAATTACGGTTAAAACTGGAACGGTCGAACCAATCAGTCCTGCTCTTGTAGCACCAAGTTTACGAATGCCAAAGTTATTTAGTAAATAACCGCAGAGGGTTAGTACTCCTAAAATGAATGCGCTTAAAACCAGTTCTAAAAAGTTTGTTGAATTTATGTCCAAGCTCCAAGCTGTTGGTAATGGCAGCATTAAGCCAATAAAACACAAAAATAGCATTGTGGCGAAGTTAATTAGGGTAAAAGAAACCGGATGCAGTCTAGCGGCACAAATGCGCGTTAATATCACGTAAAACGAAAAACTTATCCCCGCGATAATTCCTGTAACGCTTCCTAAAGATATGTTACCTTCACCGCTTGCTGCTCCTCCTAATACCAAAACTATTCCTAAAACAATCATCGCGTAAGCGAAAGCGCGGAATTTACTCGGACTGTCGCGAAACAAAAGCCATGATAATAATCCACTGACAATGGGATACACAAACAAAAGCGCGATCGCCATTCCTGTAAAAATTTGGCTGATGGCTATGTAAAGCATTACCTGGGATAAAAATAAGAAGCATCCACTGATCACTGACAGCATCAGCACTCTTTTACTCGTAATATTCGCAGGGGTACGATTTCCTCTGAGCGATTCTATTAAATTTTGTAAATCTTGCCAAACCCTTGGATGCAAGATGGGTGCCAAAACTAACATCAGCGGCACAACTACTAGCATTCTTAGCATCAAAACTAAAAAGCAATTCCCTAAAGTTGGCGATATTAGCTGTTCTAATTCAAATATCCCGAATATTTGGGAGTTCGGCTGGAATATTGCTTTGACTGCAACATTATAGATAGATGTGGCTACCGTGGAGAGCACAATTAACAATAATCCTTTGGGACGCTGCCAAAATGCTTCTATCTGTGAAGACGGTTGTTGTGTTGTAGTAGACTGTACGGGATCTTCTGAGCTAGTTTGCGGGTATGTTTCGGGTAATGAAACATTTGCTCCTCGAACGGTAGAAGTTGCTGTCGTGGTATCCGCAGGTGGGGGAATTATTTCAGGGGGTTCTTCAAATAAACTTGGTGAAAATGTCTCTTGTGGAGCTTCTGGTTCTGTTGGGGGAAAATCTTCTAAGCGATCAACTTCAACTTCTTCTAATGCGTTAACTTGAAATTCCGTCCGGGGTCTATAAGTGGTAGTGCTTTCCAATTCTTGACGAAGACGATTTACCAGTTCAACTAAAATCGCTTCCCCCTGCTCTTGTTGCAATGACATTCGAGATAATTGCTGGGAAAGACTACTTTGATAGTCCTCTAAATCTTGTTGTAGCGTATTGAAAGCAGCATTAAAAGCATTACTTACAGATTCTTGATTCTGAGTTTGAGTGTATGTTCCGGATTGAAGAACTGTGCTTCCCGTCGGTCGATTCGCAAGTTTTTCGAGTGAGGATTGCAACTGCACGGAAATATGATTCCCTAAAACTTGCGCTAATTGACGCATCAACACCTGTAACTCATCAATTTGTCTTCCCCCCTGCAACTGCTCCCTTTGTTCTTGGAGACGCTTGATATCATCAGCTAAGCGGATTTTTTCACTCTGTAGACGCTGGACATCATCTTGCAATGACTTGAGCAAATTCCGCTGGATAATTTGTAGTTCCTCAGTAACAGCCTGTAAGGCAGATTCTGCTGATCCGTATGGCTCATCTGCTCTACGCGGCTTTTCTGGTCCGTTATCAAATCGTCCCATTATAACCTATCCTCTGCCCCTTGTTTGACCACCTTTGTGGCTTGCTATTGACTGAATCGGCGCTAAAATTGTTACTTGTTTTGTGTATTTTCTCAGATAAATTCTCTTGATTTAAATAAATTGATCGCAAGCAGTATAAAAGCTCTTTAAAAAAATATCATTAACAAAGGAATTTACAAAATTTATTTTTATCAATTAAGGTATCATTTTTCTCATCTTAAATTAACAACTAGTTAAGAGTTAAAGTTTTAGCAGCGAAAAGATCCAAGTACTATGGTATTTTTTGTATCTCTAATAAAGTTATATAACTGTCATATTACGCAGAATCATCACTTGATATAATCAAAAAAATAAATATTGGATGCAAGTATTTCTTATTACCTCAAGTATCTGTAAATAATAACTTAACCATTTTAGTAGGGATACGGGGATTTAATTTCATCTTGATACTTAATTAAACGCACTGAAATTGATGATATATCTTACACTCAGAATATCAAAAATCCGCATTAAAGTTAGAGGTTGCGATCGCAGCAACAACCCTCAAACACTCACCTAAGCCGCATTGTAATTATATGAATTTTTCGAGAAATGACAATAGATCGGGCAAGATGTCCAAGTATCGGTTTTTGTCATCCCGCAATGGGAGTAAATTCTTTGAAGCATCCTGTGGAGATGGAGGGATGGTAAGCCACTGCGTTGGGCGGGTTCCCCGACTTGTAGCAAGTGGCGCAACCCGTAGGGGGGCATGGGGGGACAAAGGGATAACTGCGGGTGTTTTTGTAAAAGTAAAGTATCGGAAATTCTCCGATTATTCAATAGATAACAGAGAACCTGGCGAATTAATTCGCGGCTACACAAACGAAACCCGCCTGCGCGGGTTATGAATCTATTAGTCCACGCAGGTGGACTTTGCCTGTATAGCAGCGGTTTCAACCGCCAGGTAAATAATGAATTGTTAATTGACAGAACCTGGCGAATTAATTCGCGGCTACACAAACGAAACCCGCCTGCGCGGGTTATGAATCAATTAGTCCACGCAGGTGGACTTTGCCTGTATAGCAGCGGTTTCAACCGCCAGGTAAATAATGAATTGCTGGTGGTTTAATCAAACAATTTTTAGGAATCAGTTAGTTTAACTTAGAACGAAGAATTTCTGTATAGATTCTACCAGCAATACTCCCCGAAACTTCTTCATGAGAACCTGTTGGTTGCATGTCGCGTAGTTCTTCATCAATAAGTTCATAGCGTGGATTATCTCCGTATTCTGCTATAAATTGCTCGAAAGTTAGAAGTTTCGGTGGAGTATAGGTCATAGGTTAAGTTTTGATAGCAGGTGGTTTTATTTTAACGAAGCTCTCTCCCATAAGATTCATTCCTTCCACACCAACATCAAAATTCTTAATCCTTTGGATACAAGTATTTAGTTAAACTAACATCATACTATGAGATTAATAAATAATTTTTAGGTTCCGTGATGGCTAAAAAAACTAAAAAAAGCAAGAAATCAAAAACAGATTCTCAAAAAATTAGTGCCGATAAAAAGCGTCCAGTCGATCCAAACAATTTAGAAATTGACCATACTTTTAAAGAAGATGGTGTTCGTCCCGTTGGTAAAAGCAATCTTGATATTAAAGAAACCTTCAATGTCGAAAATCATCCGACTGTTACTAAAACAGATGATAAGGAAGGTGAGATTATTCACGAAGATGGCGATCGCCCAATTGACCCCAGCAATTTAGAAATTGACCATACTTTTAATGAAGATGGTGTTCGTCCGGTTGCTAAAAGCAATTTTGAAGTTCAAAAAACCTTCAATGTAGAAAATCAAGCCATTGCTCAGAGCGATTATAAACAAGGTAACGTTATTCACGTAGATGGCGATCGTCCAGTTGACCCCAGCAATTTAGAAATTGACCATACCTTTAACGATGATGGAGAACGTCCGGTTGCTAGAAGTAGTTTTGAAGTTGAAGAAACGTTCAATGTAGATGGCGATCGCCCTATTGCCAAAAGCAATTTTGAAGATAATCAAATGATCAATGAAGACGGTCAGCGTCCGGTCGATCCAAGCGATTTAGAAATTGACCATATGTTAAATATAGATGGTCAACGTCCGGTTGGTAAAAGCAATTTGTAAATATATTTACACATGAATTTTCCGTTATTCCAGCAGATGTAGAGACACAATAAGTGCTTAAGCAAAATTAATTACCTTTCGGAATGTACAATTAATTTTGCATAACTACTTATAAATTTTTCACCCATCTACTTATAATCTAAAATCCAAAATCTAAAATCTAAAATTTAATTATCCCAAAACAACACGAACCAAACTAAAAATAATTGCACTTAAAACTGCACTCACTGGAAGCGTTATAATCCAAGCAGCAGCAATTCCCTGTAACGTTTTAAACTGCACCGATTTTATATCTTTAATTATGCCAATACCAACGACACCACCAACAAGTGCGTGAGAAGTAGATACAGGTAAACCCAAACTAGACGCAATAATTACCGTAGTAGCGGTTGCAAGTTCCGCACAAAACCCACTACTTGGCTGCAAAGTAATGATACTTTCACCAATAGTCGCAATCACTTTTTTACCCCAAACAGCCAAACCAAACACAATTCCAGCCCCACCAATTACCAGAATCCATATAGGAATATCTAAATCGTAAATCGGGACTTTTCCCGTTTTATTGACATAAGTTATCGCAGCTAAAGGAGCGATCGCATTTCCCACATCATTAGAACCGTGAGCAAACGCTACAAAACAAGCACTCAACAATTGGAATCTAGCAAATATACGCTCAACTGGATTTGGTGAATGGTAATTGGTAATTGGTAATTGGTAATTGGATTTCTCCCCATCTATTCCATCCCCCCATCCCCTTGTACCTTCCAATTCTCTCCAACTATAAACGGTAAGTCCCACAGCTGCTGCTGTACCGATAAAAAGTGGAACATCGTGAGACGGTATTTTTAAACCAACTTCCTCAATCAAAAAAGTTGCTAGGGGTTGAGTTACTTTTGGTAAAACAATTATTCCGAATACTCCCAACAACAACACGCTCAACCAGGGAATCCACTCATTTAACTGTCGCAATTGCTGCGGTTGATCTAAAATCCAGCGCTTAATTTGACTATAAAACAAAGCCGCAATACAACCGCTGATAACTGGTGTAATTATCCATCCCAAAGTGATCGTGCCAATAGATGACCACTCAACCGCACCAAATCCAGCAGCAGTAACGCAAAAACCGGCGATCGCACCCACAACGGCATGGGAAGATGAAACTGGTAAACCACGCGATGTCGCTATTTGTAGCCATATCGCGCTAGCTAACAATACTGAAAACATCCCGGTAGCAAAAACTTGAGGTACATCTACAAATATTTCCGGATTGGTAACTTCCGTCGCTAAAGTTTGGGATACCTCATGTCCGAATAAAACAGCACCGCTAAATTCTAAGATTCCAGCAATTATCAAAGCCTGTTTTAGCGTAACAGCCTTGGAACCCACCGAAGTACCCATTGCATTTGCAACGTCATTCGCTCCTAAGTTCCAAGCAAGATAGAAAGCTAATAAGATAACTATAAAAATGGGGATAGTCATTTAATTGAAAATAGGGAATGGGGAATGGGGAATGGGGAATAGGGAATGGGGAATGGGGAATAGGCTAAAGATAATAATTTTTAATTTATAACTCTTAACTCCTCACTCCTCACTCCTAACTCCTAACTTTTCTTCCCCATTTCTAAAATCAAGGATAAATAAGTATTTTATAAGTATCCTCAGAGGGAGTTACAGCTTGTTCGACTGCTGCGGATAAATTTTCTAATGAATAGCTGTTGCTAATTAATGCTTTTACGTCAATACGACGATTAAAGACGATATCAGCCGCTAGACTTTGCAATCTATAAGATGAACTGTAACTACCCATCAAGTCAATTTCCCGACGATACAAAATATTCGGATTGATCGGAATTTCTAATTCATCGGGGAATTCGGCGAAAAACAAGATTTTGCCGCCTTTACGAGTGCAATCAAGAGCTTGAAAAAAGGCTTTTTCGCTGGGAACTGCGAGTAAAGTCACATCAACACCCAAACCATTCGTAAGTTCTTGGATTTTAGTAGTTAAATTGCGATCGCGAGCGTCCATTGCAGCTTCTGCTCCGACTTCCATTGCTTTCTGAATCCGCGACGGTAGTAAATCGGTGGATATTGCTTTACCACCAAAGTATTTAACTAACATAATAAACATTAACCCAATTGGTCCGGCACCAGTAATTAAAACTGTTTTTCCGGGAGCAATTTCGGCTTTTTTCACTGCTTTCAAACAGCAGTTTGTCGGTTCCACAAAACTTGCTTCTTCAAAAGTTATATCGTCGGGAATCGGAATCAAGCCGCCATTTTCCACAATATGTCCAGGTACCTTGACGTATTCCGCAAAACCGCCACCGCTGGGTGTAAAGCCTGCCGTAGTCACAATATTTTTATAGGTATCGCACATTGAGAAATTATCATTCATGCAGTAAGCGCAACGCATACATGGAATATGATGCATCACTGCAACTCTTTGTCCTACTTCCCATTTTTTCACCTTATCCCCCACAGCAGTAATAATTCCCGCAGTTTCATGTCCGAAAATGCGCGGTGGTTCGTAAAGGGGATAGCGAATCTTTTTGATATCCGATTGACACAATCCTACGACCCGCACCTGCACCAACACCTCATCTGCTTCCAGTGTCGGTACCGGGATTTCCTCGTAAGATAAATTATTAACGCCCCTAAATATCTGTGCTTTCACGTTGTTTTCTCCCCGCTCATTGATATTAGATTTAACATTATTTCGGCGGTGTTTGGGGAAGATTTTGTCAAGCTGGGAGAGAATATAGTATCTCCTAAGCCCTTCGGGCATACTAAGTCGCACCTAACAGTGAACGTAGGAGACGCTGCGAGAATCTGCGCTTACACACAGGCTGCTACACGAACAAAACCGGGTTATAAATTTGCTAGTCCAGGTCGCCGGACTTTGCCTGGGTAATAGCAAATCATATTTGCCGGATAGTTTGAAAATATCCTTGTATTGTAAAATATTTAAATTTTTCAGTAATTATGCTCTAATATTAGTTGAAATTTAGAGTTTATAAAGAAATAAGGAATACTATTTTGAAAAATAGCAATATTTTATGTATGAATGTTCTGTTTGTACGACTGAGCATAGTGGTGATATACAAACTTACCCAAAATGTGGATGGAATTTAACTGAATATCCCTTAAGCCCAAATGGTCTTTATCTAGAACAAAAAACAAAACTAGAATGGGCTAAAAATATATGGTTAAGACTCCATGAAAAAATTACCGAAAACGAAAAATTAAATTTAATTAACAAAAAATTGTGTTCAAATATAATTAATTTAGAATCAAAAGTTAAAGAATTAACTTCAAAAAGATTCTCGCAAATTTCTCAAGATATAGTAAATTATAAAAATTTTTCTCAGCTTCGTGGGCTATTAGAAGCAGAAGAATGGGAACAAGCGGATAAAGAAACTTCTCATCTAATATTAGAACTTTATAACTTACAATCAGTTGGATATATTTCTATAAAAGATTTTCATGATTACTATTGGGGTTCATCAGCCAATGAATTTCTCCAGAAAATTGATAAATTATGGATTGATTATAGTAACGAAAAGTTTGGTTTTACTGTTCAATTATCTATTTATAAAAAACTTGCAGGTAACAAAGGTGTAAATTCAGATTTATACAGGTTCGACGTTTTAGAAGAATTTGAAACCCAAGTAGAGTGGAAAACTTCTGGCATTTATGGTTATTACTGTTCTTACAAAGATATATTCAAGAATTTTTCGATTGATAAAGCCCCAAAAGGTCAACTACCTATATTGCGTGCAGGAGGATATGGAGAAAATAGAAGCAAGAGAATTCATACTTTTTTACACTTGTTTAATCAGTACTAAAGATAGTAATACCATTTTTTTATAAATATGTGACTTATTTACTCTCCTGTCACACCAGGCTTGATTTTTGTAGTTCTACTCCTATAGTGTGATAGAGTGAAGGCGATGAAGATTCTTTTTTGATTTAATAAAAAATTTAAAAAATTAAAAACAAGAGCTAACTTTAATAACAAAATTTACTAAATTAGCACCATCTTTTTTACTTAATAAATCCAGCAAGTCATCTACGCTTAAAGGACGCTTTTTATATCTTCGAGACTGTTTTTGCACAACTTGAACCATTTCCAAGGGATAGACATCAAATAATTGACTAAGGAACTCGTCAGGAGAAAGTGCTATTACATTCCAAGGATTTAAAGCCTCAGCGTTAAAATCAATAAGATTATTTGTAACAATAGTATTCGCTTTAGCCATTACCGCAGTTGCTAAAACATGACGGTCTTTAGGATGATTTGTCATTACTTCTTCTAATTCTCCAGGTACTTCAACCATTGATTCTACAAAGGCTGCTTTCATTACCCGTTCAAGATTCGTCGCTTTCTCAGCGGTAATTTTGCCTTTTTGCACAAGGTTTCTCATCGCTTCATCTAAGATTCTTTGCGACCAAAACGGCATATATAGCCCTAAATCAGCCGTAGAAAGTAAGGTATCGCGTAGGTACATCGGAAACAAAACACAAGCATCTAAAACAACAGGAAACATAGTAATTTTATTTTTTTATCACTCGTCTTCGTACAATCCAGCTTCTTCGCTTATCTCAACGAGTTGCTGCAAAAGTTCTCTACGCTTCACATCCCGCTGTTCTTTATAGTCAATTAAATCATCAAAACAAATCCGTCGATGAGTTCCTACTTTTATAAAAGCAATTTCCCCTTGTTCTAATAGCTTAATTAAATAAGGACGCGATACATTCAAATAATCGGCTGCTTGTTGTGTTGTAAATTCTTGCTGTTGAGGAACTATAGATACAGTTTGACCTAATGCTATTGCACGGACAATTTGATGCAGCAGCTTATGAACCGATGCTGGAATGTCAATTTGTTCTCCATTCGCTCCCACTAACTTTGTCTGAGCTTCAAGTGCAAGTATGCGCTCTATTTCCTGTAGAGATTGCTTTTCTTGCTGTTCGCTTATTATTGATGCTGGCAAATTTAACATCATGCTTATACCCGAAATACACTATTACACTATTTACAGTAGCATAGTGTATATTACATAAACGCAATAAACGAATAAGAATAAAAAGGTTGGGATATTTAACCCACGCAGGTGGGTTTTGTTTGTGTAGACGCGGTTTCAACCGCCGGTATTATTAAATAACTATTCAACATATACAAATGACCAATCAAACATACACCGCTGATGTGTTAGTAGTCGGTGGTGGAACTGGGGGGACTACTGCGGCAATTCAAGCAGCACGACGAGGTGCAAAAACTATCTTGGTGAGTGAATTTCCGATGTTAGGAGGGATGTTAACTTCTGCTGGAGTTTGCGCTCTCGATGGTAATGAGTTGGAAGCTTTTCAAACTGGAATATGGGGTGCGTTTTTACGAGAATTACACCAACGACAACCGGGAGGGTTAGATAACTGCTGGGCAAGTTTTTTTAGCTATCATCCGCAAGTTGGAGCAAAAATATTTGCAGACTGGGTAGCGCAGTTAACAAATCTGCAATGGATTTCCGGACGAGTACCGTTAGAGGTATTGTGTCAAGATAACTGCGTTACGGGAGTTAAGTTTTCAGATTTCACCGTTGAAGCCAAAATTACTCTTGACGGTACCGAATTGGGAGATTTACTAGCTAAGGGTAATATTCCTTTTCGCTGGGGCTGGGAATTGCAATCTGAATGGGGAGAACCTAGCGCACCTGTTACACCTAATTCTCTCACCGCAAAATATCCGGTACAGGCTCCAACTTGGGTAGTGATGATGCAAGATTACGGTGAAACTGAAGCACCACTAATTCCACGAGCATCAAATTACCATTCATCTCTGTTTGCAGGTGCTTGGGATAATTACGGTGCAGAAAAATTCTTGAATTATGGATGCTTGGGTTCGGGTCTTTTCATGATCAATTGGCCTAACTGTGGCAACGACTACGGTGAAGATTTAGGACGAATGGTTGAATCGGAGCAAGCCTTGAGTGAGTTTCTCCATGAATGTCACAATTATAGTCAAAATTTCGCTCATTTTATTCAATCTCAACTCGGTCGTCGCTACGGTTTGGCAGAAAATGTTTTTCCTACAATCCAAATTTCTGATGCGATACGTGGAGACGCGCTTCATCCCTACTACCGAGAAAGCCGTCGCTTGGTAGGACTAACTACGGTCACAGAACAGGATATTTTGCCGATCGCTGGAGGTAATGTAGCACCTTTACATATAAATAGCATTGCCATTGGTAACTACCCCAACGACCATCATTATCCCGGTGTCAAATTCCACTTACAGCCAAAATCAATCCGCTGGGGAGGACGTTTAACCGGAACTCCTTTCACTATTTCCTATGGTTCCTTGGTTCCGCTGAAGACAGATGGTTTACTAGTCTGCGAAAAAAATATTTCTGTATCGCACATTGCCAACGGTGCTACCAGATTGCAGCCTGTGGTCATGAATATCGCTCAAGCTGCGGGAATGGCTGCGGCTATGTGTATTGAGATAAATTGTCAACCCAGAGATTTACCTGTAAGAGCGTTGCAGCAAGCTTTATTAAATGATATACAAGCACCAGCAGCCATCGTTCCACTGTACAATTTACTACCCTATCACCCAGACTGGTCAATTAAGCAACTGTATTATTTAGATAACTTAAATAGTTATCCTGCTAACGGTAATTATGATGATACATCTTTGGATAAGTATGTGTACGGTATTCAAAATCCAGTAGAGCTACGTAATAGTTACCGTTATCAAGGCGTTTTTCAGCATATAGATCAGCAAGATTACAGGTTTGAAATTACCATTCCAATCACACTCAAAGGATACATTTACCAACTTGTAACTTTAAATCCAAATATAAATCTAGCCCTAAAATGCTTGACAGACAAAGGAAAAATAGCTATATGGGGTCGCATCGATCATGCTGGTAACTGGTTATTAGTAGAACACATCACTTATTGAAACCGCTTGGAAAAATTAAAGTAAAAATAATTACTGTTTAGTTAT
Source organism: Rivularia sp. UHCC 0363 (assembly GCF_034931125.1). Classification (NCBI taxonomy): domain Bacteria; kingdom Bacillati; phylum Cyanobacteriota; class Cyanophyceae; order Nostocales; family Rivulariaceae; genus Rivularia; species Rivularia sp. UHCC 0363. The sequence continues at coordinate 82,796 of NZ_JAYGHM010000013.1, forward strand.
TTGTCCGGATGCAGTAATTAAAACTAAGTATCAGGAGAGTAGATAGTTCAAAAATAGACATCTACTATGCGTACAGCCATTTCACTTTTAGTTACAAGTTTCGTATTCGGCTCCTTAGCCGTTAACTTTCAAGGAATTGGAAAATCTGTAGTAAATGAAATGTTTTCTTCCTCCGGAGAACAAGAATTACTATTAAGTAGATCCAATCCACGTAAGCCTAAAGCTCCTCATCGGGGTAGTGGACGCAGGGACTTGATCGAATATACCGATGTTTAATTCTGCTTTATCTCCACTAAGACTGCAACGCATAGAACCAGTTCATCGTATTATCTCAAATCCGTTTTACTTATAGCTTTTAGGGTGTTAAAAATCACCATTTACCCGATCTAGCTTCGTGCAGAGATAATTTTTGCAATCCGAAGTTGTTAGATAATTGCTCGTTATTATTTTATTTCGGTCTGTCCTCAAGTATCAAAGACCTATATCCATAGCATCGTCCGTTTCTCAAAGAAAAATTTTCCTCCCGCATTTCTACCACTGATTGTTTTATCCTCGATTTGTCTTCATATTTAGAATATGATTTCTGCGATGCTTTGCAGAATATCTTAGATAAATATGCTCATCTAGGATAAACAAAAGAGAATTTATGTTGCCTACATTTCCTGCAACTGCTTTATTATTGAGCAGATAATATCTGCTGTCGGGAGGCTGGATTTTTTTTGAGTTAATCTAAGTCAAATAAGTACAAATAATCAGTAACTTTATTTACGCTCCGCAGCGAATAATTAAGTTTGCTCAGTTATTTTTGCTTAGCTAAAAGTTTGATTTGCTCAGTTCACTTGTATATTATGTATCGTCTTTTTCTGTTTAAGGCTAGAGGCAAGATTAGTCTCTAGTTTTTTGCTTTTGTTGATCAAAAGCTCAATTTAAATTATTTTTTTGCATACACAAAATTATGGAGACGCAGCACTGCTACGTCTCTACATTAATTATTTAGTAAAATCTATGCTGACGGTTTGCGAGCAATTAAGTATTTGCTCATATGATGAACCTGCATTTCAACGTTTTCAAAACCAGTTGTTTCCAAACGTTCCACTAAATTATCAGTTATATAATTTCTGTAGTAAGGTTCGTGGAAAGTTTCATAGAAATTGTGCATTGCAGGTTCGACTTCTGGTGAATCACTCAACTGAACTGAGTCGCAAATAATAAAGGTTCCACCCGGTTTGGTGACTCGGAAAGCTTCATCAATAATTCGCTGACGTATCACTGCTGGTAATTCATGGAACAGAAATACACAAGTTACCGCATGGAAGTAGTTTTCTAAATAAGGTAACTCTTCAGCATTAGCTTGTAACAGTTGTGGCAATTCTCCGGGAATTTCCGATAGCAGTTGATTGGCTTTTCGTAAGTAGGTGGGTGACAAGTCCGCACCATACAGCGATACCTGGGGTAAAGCGGCTCGAATCATCTTCAAAGTACGTCCAGTACCGCAAGCTATATCTAAAATGCGTTGTTGACGTGGTGGTACATCAGCAAACACTTTTAACCCATCCTTTAATGGAGCCAAAATTCTGCGTCGCATTGCATCAGCAGCACCATTAAAGAGAATTTCTACCTGTAAATCGTATAGATTAGCAGATAGTTCGCTCAAATAACCATCGGTTTGATGATGGAAATTCCTCGCGTAGTATTGGGGATAATCTGCGGTATCTATATTTGGGGAAAAATCTTTATATTTATCGGACTTAGCTCTCTCCCAAATTTGGGGTAAATCCATCCATAGTTGTGGATAGTAAAGAAAAAAGTCTTCCCAAGGATTATCGAACAATAAACTTTTGGGATACACACCTCGTTCTGCATCTTCCCAATCAGTTTCTAATAAATTATTTAGACGCTCTTGTAATTTCAGCAATAACTCTGTGGGAATCGGTGTTACTTTTTTCTCTACTGGAGATAAAGCTTTCATCAGCCCCGTACTAAGCATTTTGTGAGCTAAACCAAAAATGCTTTTGCTCTGTTGAAATGTCTGGTAAGTCAGTTTTGTTAAAGTGTCTGGCATAAGAATTCTACTTTTTGTCACCTATTCTCATTTTATGGAAATATTTCTTAATAAACAATTCTGGATAATGGAAAAAAAATTGTGTATTTCACAAATATATATCTTAGGAAGGATGCTTTTACTGGTTCCTAGCCTCTGGCTGGGAACCCATAATAGAAGCCAGAGCCTTCTAATACCAATTCTGTATGAGGTTGCGCTAAAACACCTAAAACACCTGCAGCCTAGAAGGCTGGGGCTAATATTACAAAGCCTACCTGCGTAGGCTAGATTAAAAAACACCCGCAGCCTAGAAGGCTGGGGCTAGTATTACAAAGCCTACCTGCGTAGGCTAGATTAAGCGTATCTTTATACAGAAACGATATAAGATGCTGATAATTAGCGAGTAAGATGCTTGTCCTTACGGACACGCTGCGCTAACGCACTACGTAATCCCTCTGGTACGACTATTTCGTTAGCATGAACTTGTACCGAAGAAGCAACATTTTACATTTCCCTAACCACGGGTTTATTATCCTTAACTTCGCCAATTAGAACTTTATCTACACAATTGACAAAAATACCGTTTTCTAAAACACCGGGAATATTGTTAAGTGTTTTTTCTAAGCTTTCTGGGTCGCTAATATTATCAAATCTGACATCAACCACCATGTTACCTTGGTCAGTGATTACGGGTCCGGCTTTTTTGACACCCATGCGGATTTCTGGTTTACCACCGAGTTTAATAATTGCCTGCATTGCGGGGGTAATTGCCATTGGGATGATTTCCACAGGAACCGCAAAAGTTTCACCCAAGCGTTTAACTAATTTACCGCTATCCACAACTACGATAAATTGATTTGCCAGATAGTCTACAACTTTCTCGCGGGTATGTGCAGCACCACCACCTTTGATGAGATTTTTGGATGGGTCTACTTCGTCCGCACCGTCGATCGCAATATCAATATGGTCGATCGCGTCTAAAGTGGTTAAAGGTACGCCATATTGCTTAGCTAAAACTTCCGATTGAAAAGATGTGGGAATACCAACGATATCTGTTAGTTCACCAGATTTAAGGCGATCGCCAAGAAATTGAATCGTAAAAGCGGTGGTTGAACCAGTTCCCAATCCGACGATAGAACCCGATTTTACAAGATTCGCAGCGGCTTTACCGACTTCTTGCTTCATCAACTTTACGGGGTCTGCTGTTGAGGTCATTCGTAGAAACTCCTTGAATAAAACGCCTTCTAATTAGTCCATACTATCGGTCAAGGGGCTTAGTTTGATAGCTTCTATTCGCAATCTTGATATTTAGGTTGACTAAAACTATAAAAACGATGAAACTACATCGCTACCTTTGTTGTCAGTTAAAGTTAATAGCATTTTGAGAAAAAATATAATCATGGGTAAATTTATCGGTACGCTTTCATTAATCTTTTTGATCCTAGGGTTTCCCATAAGTGCTTATGCTCAACAAGAGCAAAATCAAAATGTTGAAGAACAACCGCAATTAGCACAATCATCTAGTGCGATCGAACAAGTAGTTAAAGCGAAGTTAATGACTAACTACTCGGATGGCAATTTCCACCCCGAAAGATTGTTGAGTCGGGCCCAATTAGCCACGATTATGGTGAAAACTTTTGGACTTAATAAAAGAAACGTCCCATCTGCAAATGTAATGGTAGCGGATGTTCCATCTTCTTATTGGGCTTACAACGATATTCAAACTGTTTTGAAAACTGGGATCATGCAAGGCTATCGTAACAATTTATTTTTTCCCAATCAACGAGTCAGCAGAGCAGAAGGTTTAGCGATATTTGCTCAAGCTTACGGGGTTTTTCAGTTTTCCGATGATACGGTAGCTAATATACTTTCGACCTATTCAGATGCCGAATCAATTCCTAGCTGGGCAAAAAAAGCAGTTGCGACAGTGGTAACTGAAGGATTTGTCAAAGAAACCGAAGGTCAACTCAACCCCCTCAAACCCATGACTCGTGGAGATATGGCTTCAGTATTGAGCGAATATTTGTCAAGACAGCAGCCACGACCCGATACACCAGTAGTTCCCGGAGGTTCGGTAAATCCGCAGCCCGGATTTTAACCGTCCTTGTTTAATGGTGTTGCTGAATCATACAGATGAAGTGATGATTTCACAATTCCTGAAGACGTAGCATTGCTACGTCTCTACAATAATTTCGCGTTTATGCCTCAAAAATGCCCCCACAGCTTCATTTACCGACAATATAATTCATAATTCGTAATTTCTTGAATCAAATATCTCCCCATCCCCCTATCTCCCCATCTCCCCCTGTCCCTATCCCCCTTCTCCCCATCTCCCCCTGTCCCTATCTCCCCCTCTCCCCTTCTCACTTTCCCCCCAATTGCCCATTCCCGTGGGACAATCAATATACAAATAATTGTGGAGAGGAAAACCCAGTAAATATGCACCTGAGTGAAATTACTCATCCAAATCAGTTGCACGGGTTATCGATTCGGCAACTACAGCAAATTGCTCGTCAAATTCGAGACAAGCATTTACAAACGGTAGCAGCTACCGGCGGACACCTAGGACCTGGGTTAGGTGTTGTTGAATTAACGTTGGGACTTTATCAAACTCTAGATTTAGATCGAGATAAAGTTATTTGGGATGTGGGACATCAAGCGTATCCCCATAAATTAATTACAGGACGTTACAATCATTTCCACACCTTACGGCAGAAGGATGGAGTTGCAGGCTATCTAAAGCGCTGCGAAAACAAATTTGACCATTTTGGTGCCGGACACGCTTCTACTAGTATTTCGGCGGGGCTAGGAATGGCTCTGGCACGAGATATGAAAGGAGAAAATTTTAAAGTTGCTGCTATTATCGGCGATGGGGCATTGACTGGTGGTATGGCTTTAGAAGCTATCAATCATGCCGGACATTTGCCTAATACTAATTTATTAGTTGTCCTCAACGACAACGAAATGTCAATTTCTCCTAACGTCGGCGCAATTCCCCGCTACTTAAATAAAATGCGGCTGTCTCCGCCGGTACAGTTTATCAAGGATAATTTTGAGGAACAAGTTAAGCAGCTTCCTTTTCTCGGCGACTCTCTGACACCGGAACTTGAACGCATCAAGGAAGGAATGAAGCGGTTAGCGGTTCCCAAGGTAGGAGCGGTGTTTGAAGAACTCGGTTTTACCTACATGGGGCCTGTTGATGGTCATAATTTGGAAGATTTAATTGCGACTTTCAAACAAGCCCATAAAATACCCGGTCCCGTTCTAGTTCATGTCGCGACTACGAAGGGTAAAGGTTATGAAATCGCGGAGAAAGACAAAGTAGGCTATCATGCCCAAAGTCCGTTTAATTTAACAACGGGTAAAGCAATTCCTTCGAGTACACCCAAACCACCAAAGTACTCCAAAGTTTTCGCTCATACTTTAGTCAAACTTGCCGAACAAAACCCGAAAATCATCGGGATTACCGCTGCAATGGCCACAGGGACTTGTTTGGATAAACTGCAAGCGAAGTTACCTAATCAGTATATAGATGTAGGAATTGCCGAGCAACACGCTGTTACCCTTGCCGCTGGATTAGCTGCCGAAGGTATGCGTCCTGTTGCCGATATTTATTCGACATTTTTGCAACGCGGTTACGACCAGATCATTCACGACGTTTGCATCCAAAAGTTACCCGTATTTTTCTGCTTGGATCGAGCCGGAATTGTCGGTGATGATGGTCCCACCCACCAAGGGATGTACGATATTGCTTATATGCGCTGCATTCCGAATATGGTGATGATGGCACCCAAGGATGAAGCCGAACTTCAGCGCATGACGGTAACGGGTGTTAACTATACCAAGGGTCCGATCGCCATGCGTTTCCCTCGCGGTAACGGTTATGGTGTCCCCTTAATGGAAGAAGGTTGGGAACCTTTGGAAATTGGTAAAGGCGAAATTCTTCGTAACGGTGATGATGTGTTAATGATCGGTTACGGTTCGATGGTGAATACAACGTTACAAGCAGCGGAAATTCTCAGCGAACACGGTATTGAAGCCACCGTCATTAATGCTCGTTTCTGCAAACCTTTGGACACGGAACTAATGTTCCCCCTAGCAAGAAAAATCAAGCGAGTCGTCACCTTAGAAGAAGGTTGTCTAATGGGTGGTTTTGGTTCCGCAGTTGCAGAAGCGCTGTTAGATGCTGATATCTTAGTACCCATTAAGCGTATCGGTGTACCGGATGTATTGGTAGACCATGCAAAACCCGATGAAAGTAAAGCCGAATTAGGCTTAACTAGTCCCCAGATTGCCCAAAGAATTTTAAAAACTTTCTTCAGCAATCAACCATCCGCTGTAGTTTGATTACAATAAATTGCTAAGAGCAGGGAGTAGGGAGTAGGGAGTTAGGAGTTGGGAGTTAGGAGTTAGGAGTTAGGAGTTAGGAGTTAATAATTATTTTC
>NZ_JAYGHM010000013.1:89369-130445 GCF_034931125.1 Rivularia sp. UHCC 0363
CCCCCTCTCCCCCCTCTCCCCCCATCCCTCTTAGTAATTAAATTCTTAACTCAAGGTAAGATGTCGCAAAATAATCCTGTGTATCCTGTAATTTGGCATAATAATTCAGTCTCCTTAATCGATCAAACTCGTTTACCTCTGGAATATTCCTACGTAGAAATTCATCGTAGTGAAGATATGGCTCAGGCAATTAAAACTATGATTGTCCGTGGTGCGCCTGCAATTGGTATTGCTGCTGCTTATGGTATGTATTTGGGAGCGCGGGAAATTGAAACCTGTAACCGCGATGAGTTTATCCAACATTTAGAAAGAGTCGCACAAATGCTACGGGAAACTCGTCCCACAGCGGTTAATCTGTTTTGGGCTATTTCACGGATGTTGAAAGCTACTTATGAAACAATCGGTACGGTAGAAGAAATCAGGCGAACCCTTCTGGAAACCGCTCAAGCGATTAATAATGAAGACCTGCAAACTTGTCACCAAATTGGCGATCGCGGTTTGTTGGCTTTACCCGAAACACCAGAAAAGTTAACTATCTTAACTCACTGTAATGCTGGTGCGTTGGCAACTGCGGGTTACGGTACTGCTTTGGGTGTAGTGCGATCGGCTTGGCGAGAAGGACGTTTAGCAAGACTTTTTGCTGACGAAACTCGCCCCAGATTACAAGGGGCTAAACTCACTACTTGGGAATGCGTTCAAGAAGGAATCCCGGTAACTTTGATTACCGATAGTATGGCAGCGCACTGCATGAAACAAAATTTAATTCATGCTGTTGTTGTCGGTGCTGACAGAATTGCTGCAAACGGTGATGCTGCTAATAAAATTGGGACTTATAGTTTGGCAATTATTGCAAAAGCTCATAACGTGCCGTTTTTTGTTGCTGCACCTCTTTCTACGGTTGATTTTTCTATCGCTGATGGTAGTGAAATTCCTATTGAGGAACGTAATTCAGCAGAGATTTACCAATTAGGAGAAACTATCCTTACTCCATCTGGTGTTGATTATTATAATCCTGCATTCGATGTTACCCCAGCAGAATTAATTACAGCAATTATGACGGAAGAAGGTGTATTTGCTCCTGGGGATTTGAAAAAGTATCAGAATAAGCATATGGTTTAGTTATTGGTTTAATGCTGGCATCTACTTGAGAAATAATAGAATTAAGAAATACATTTTTATTAATCCCCAGCGTTATGATTCGCGGGGATTTTGATTAATTAGCTTTAAAAAATACTTTGATTTTTTCATAGAAATTAATGCCAATCAGATAGTTGTATAAAATAAAATATTTTTTTCATAGCAAGATTAATTGGCGCAACACAGGCTAAATTTAAAATTGTAAAAACTAGATCAAAATATATTTTGCTCATGTCAAATTCTGACAATTTATTAATTATAAGGATTTTCTACATTCAAATAATAAATAATTAGCAAAGACGATTCCAGTAATCTTAATTTATAGTCCTTTTTGTAGGATAAAATACAGTTAAGATATATTACAGAATCTAACATATTATTGCTAAGATTGAAGCGAAACCATTTAGTGATTTTTCGCTAGATATGTAGAGAGAAACACAATGTTTGAGAATTTTCTTCCGCCTCTAAATGAACACAATTTACCCTATCCAGATACAATTCATCCTATTGTTGTCCATTTTGTAATTGCGATGGTTTTGTTTGCATTTTTGTGCGACATTATAGGGTATTTTACAAAAAATCATCGGCTTTTTGAAGTAAGTTGGTGGAATATGTTTTTCGCTACAATTGCCATTTTCGTTGCTATTGTATTTGGACAAATTGAGGCAGGTTTATCATTAGCTTATGACGCGGCTGAATCGGCGCTAAATTTACATACTTTGATGGGATGGACGCTTTCCGGAATTATCACTGCAATTACCGGCTGGCGCTATGTTATCCGTTTGCGCGACTCGAAAACGATACCAGTTTCTTATTTAGGAGCAGGATTGTTATTAACAGTATTAGTGTGTTTTCAGGTATATCTTGGAGATAAATTAGTTTGGGTTTATGGATTGCATACAAGTCCGGTTGTGGAAGCAGTAAAAGAGGGGATTTTGTAATGAATTCAGAAATTGAACAGTTAGGCTTAGGTGCAAATGGATTACCTTATACTATTCCAATTCATCCTAATTTAGTGCATCTCACATTGGGATTATTCATTATTGCGATCGCTTTTGATATTGTTGGTGTCTTTTTCACATTAGAAAAGCCAGTCTTCAAGTTTTTATCTCTTCGTGCGACTCGTTCGGCATTTTTTGATGTCGGCTGGTACAATATGCTGGCTTCAGCCATTATTACGTTTTTTACAGTTGCAGCAGGTTTTTACGAAATAATGTTGGCACAACCCCTACCTAATGTAAAAAGTGCTTGGGGATTAGGAGCAACTGAAACGATGCTTTGGCATGGTGTAGGTGGTGTTATTTTATTAACACTAATTGTCGGAATGACTGTATGGCGAGGGTTTCAGCGTTATAAGTGGCGTAAAGATAACGCTTTACAAGTCCAGTGGAGTTATTTATTAGTTGGATTATCAATCATGTTTATTATGTACCTCCACGGTACATTGGGAGCGCATATGGCTGGTGAATTTGGTATCCACAATACAGCAGATAATTTATTGCGATCGGGACAAAATCCTAATACTTTATTGCGATGAGTAGGTTAAAGGTTGAAGGTCAAAGGTTGAAGGTTAAAAACTAATTACTATTACTCATGAGAATACGTAAGATTTTATTAATACCCGTCAGTTCTATTATTTTAGCTATTGTTAGTTTAGGGATAGGACGATTATCTTACTCTTGGCTTCCTCCACAAGCTACGACTGAATCTCTATTAATAGATGATTTGTTTAGCTTCATGGTAACTGTAGGCTCATTTATCTTCTTTGGAGTTACGGTCGCGCTGGTATATTCAATCATCTTCAATCGTGCGGGTAAATATGACTTTAGCGATGGTCCTCACATCGAGGGAAACGTTACTGTTGAAGTAGTCTGGACGGTAATTCCATTCATCTTGGTAATTTGGATTGGGACTTATAGTTATCAAATTTACGACCAAATGTCGATTCTGGGTCCGATGGAGCATAACCATATATCGATGGGTATGAAATCAGCTTCAGCCGAACCAATTTCAGAAGCATCAGAAACAGTTGAAAATCCTGAAAGAATCGAAGTAACAGCCAAACAATGGGCTTGGATTTTTCGCTATCCAGAGCAAAATGTTAGCAGTACCGAACTGCATTTACCTGTAAATCAGCGTGCTTATCTAACATTGCGATCGCAAGATGTCATACATGGATTTTACATTCCTGCATTTCGGGTCAAGCAAGATGTGATTCCTGGAGAAACAATCAACTTTGAATTTACCCCCATCCTTGAAGGTAAATATCGGTTGCGGAATTCTCAATATAGCGGTACTTACTTCGCAGCGATGCAGGCTGATGTAGTGGTGGAATCTCCTGAAAAATATCAGCAGTGGCTAAAGGAAGCATCAAATCGCAAACCATCCCCTGCATTTAATCAAGCGATGTCCGAATATACCAGATTCACAAATAAAGCAATTAACAGCAATTGGGCAACTGTCAAGCCTGCGGAGCCTCCTGTAGTTAATTATCACGATTAATGGGAATAGGGCATTGATTGCTCATAGATAATCCAAAATCCAAAATCCAAAATTGAAATGACTAGTATTCAAGACAAAAATGCTGAAGTTGTCAGCGAACATCATCATCCGACTACGACTTGGAAAACTTACTTTACTTTTAGTACCGACCATAAAGTAATTGGTATCCAATATATCGTTACTGCCTTCGTATTTTTCCTGATTGGTGGCGTTCTTGCCATGATCATTCGTGGCGAATTAATTACCCCGGAATCTGACTTAGTAGACCGCACGGTTTACAACTCCATGTTTACCATGCATGGTACGTTAATGCTGTTTATGTGGACTTTTCCGGTCTTGGCGGGTTTGGCTAACTACCTCGTACCTTTGATGATTGGAGCGCGAGATATGGCGTTTCCTCGTTTAAATGCCCTTGCCTTTTGGATGGTTCCAGTGTTTGGAATTATACTCATGGCGAGTTTCTTTGTTCCCGGTGGTTCTGCACAAGCGGGTTGGTGGTCTTATCCACCTGTTAGTACCCAAAATCCGACGGGGAATTTAATTAACGGACAGTTTCTCTGGCTGCTAGCTGTGGCATTATCGGGAGTGTCTTCGATTTTGGGCGCGGTTAATATTGTTACCACAATTTTCCGGATGAGAGCGCCGGGAATGGGCTTTTTCAAAATGCCTGCTTATGTCTGGACGGTATTGAGCGCTCAGATCATTCAATTGTTTGGATTGCCTGCATTAACTGCTGGTGCGGTGATGCTGCTGTGCGACCTCAGTGTAGGAACCAGTTTCTTTGACCCCGCAAAAGGCGGCAACCCGGTTTTATATCAGCATTTGTTCTGGTTTTATTCCCATCCCGCAGTATACGTAATAATACTGCCTATCTTTGGTATTTTTTCGGAGATATTTCCGGTTTACGCTCGCAAACCGCTATTTGGCTATAAAGTTGTTGTCGTTTCGTCGGTGATTATTACAGCTTTGAGCGCTGTGGTGTGGGTTCACCATATGTTTGCTAGTGGTACTCCCGGCTGGATGCGGATGCTGTTTATGTTTTCCACGATGTTGATTTCGGTACCTACGGGAATCAAGGTATTTGCTTGGGTAGCAACTGTTTGGGGAGGTAAGTTACGTCTGGATACACCAATGCTGTTTGCGTTGGGTGGATTAACGATGTTTGTCTTTGCAGGGATTACGGGAATCATGCTAGCTGCGGTTCCAATTGACATTCACGTAAACAATACTTACTTTGTGGTTGGTCACTTTCACTATGTAATTTATGGTGCAACGGTAATGGGTATTTATGCTGCCTTGTACCATTGGTTCCCGAAGATGACTGGAAGAATGTATTACGAAGGTTTGGGTAAACTGCATTTTTGGTTGACTTTTATTGGTGCCAACCTTAACTTTTTCCCCATGCACCCATTAGGATTACAAGGAATGCCTCGTCGAGTTGCTTCCTATGACCCGGAATTTGCATTTTGGAATGTGATTGCGAGTATCGGTGGATTTGTATTAGGAATGTCCACATTACCGTTTTTACTTAATATGATTAGTTCTTGGATTGATGGTAAGAAAGCACCGGATAATCCTTGGAATGCAATTGGTTTGGAATGGTTGGTTTCTTCACCACCACCTGTGGAAAACTTTGAAAAACAACTGCCAATTGTAATAGAAAAACCCTACGGTTATGGAAAATCGAAACCGGAAGATTTAGTTGCAAATGCTGCGGATTTGAATTGATTGGGATCGAAAAAAAATTCCTCTGGTAACTAGTTCCCAGCCGACCGGCTGGGAATGCCTAAAAGAGAGGCTCTGCCTCTTTTCAAGTCCTTGGAGGCGGAGCCTCCAGGCAGGGATTCCCAGCCAGAGACTGGGAACCAGTCAATCCTCACAAAATCTATTATGAATACTACAAATGGGAATATGGCACAGGCTCAACACGAATTATCAAATAGTGAAATTTTAGCTGCACACGAACATGATGAAGAAGGCAACAGTATGTTTGGCTTCATTGTCTTTCTACTTTCAGAAAGCGTCATTTTCTTAAGTTTTTTCGTGGGATATATAGTTTACAAAACAACAACTGTTGATTGGCTTCCACCAGGAGTTGCAGGGTTAGAAGTTCGAGAACCTGCTATAAATACAGTTATTCTGGTTTCCAGTAGCTTTGTAATTTACTTTGCAGAAAGAGCTTTAAAGAATCATAATGTTTGGCTTTTTCGCTTGTTTTGGCTGTTAACAATGGCTATGGGCAGTTATTTCTTGTATGGTCAAGCTGTTGAATGGAATAGTTTGGAATTTAGTTTTACATCAGGTACATTTGGTGGAACCTTTTACTTATTAACCGGCTTTCACGGTTTGCACGTTTTTACTGGTGTGATGTTGCAGTTAACAATGTTAATTCGTTCTTTCATTCCCGGTAATTACGAAAAAGGTCATTTTGGTGTAGATGCAACTTCATTATTTTGGCACTTTGTTGATGTCATTTGGATTATTTTATTTTTACTTCTATATATATGGCAGTAAGTAGGGAGTAGGGAATAGGGAATAGGGTAGATAATTATTAACTATTAACTCTTTTAATCCAAAATCCAAAATCCAAAACTTGTGCTGAGCAGTTCGACGTAGCTCACTGTAAGACTTGCCGAAGTATCCAAAATCCAAAATCCATTCACGAAGTGTGTCCGAAGGACATAATCCAAAATCTAAAATCTAAAATCTATTAACAATGATAATTGACGACCAATATTACGATGTAATTATTATCGGTACTGGTGCTGGTGGAGGAACTTTAGCTCGTAAGTTAGCACCTACTGGTAAGAAAATTCTTGTTTTAGAACAAGGAGATTTCTTAGAAAAGGAAAGTTCTCAGTTGAGTGATGTGGAAGTTTTTAAAAAAGAAGATTTCCACGCACCAGAACAGTGGTATGAAGAGGAGGGTGATTTTTTCTATCCTCAAACTAGTTATTCCGTTGGTGGTAATACCAAAATTTATAGTGGTGTACTACAACGGATGCGGGAAAGGGATTTTGAGAAAGTTCAGCATCTTGATGGTATTTCCCCAGAATGGGAAGTTAAATACCAGGATTTTGAACCTTACTACACAGAAGCTGAGAAACTCTATCAAGTCCACGGTCAAGCGGGTGATGATTTGACAGAACCCCCTCGCAGCGAAGGTTTCCCGTTTCCCGTAGTTGATAGCGAACCCCAAGTAGAAGATATTTGTACCAGCATCTCAAAACAAGGATTGCATCCAGCATATCTCCCCATCGGAGTGGGTGAACAAGGACGAACTGATGCAGAAGATACCGGAATTTCTCCTACTATTAAAAATCACGATAATGTGACGTTAAAAACCTCTGCTAAAGTTGTATGTTTACACACCAATCCATCAGGAAAAGTAGTTAAAGCTGTAGAAGCGCAAATTGGAAAACAATCTTATTTGTTCATGGCAGATATTATTGTACTTTCTTGTGGGGCAATAAATTCCGCAGCATTACTATTACGTTCAGCAAACGATAAACATCCCCAAGGACTTGCTAATAGTTCCGATTTAGTGGGACGGAATTTGATGAAGCAGTTGATGACGGTGGTGGTACAGCTTACCAATACTGTTAATTCTGGATTCTTTCAAAGAACCCGCTATATCAATGATTTTTATTGGGGTGATGAAAATTTTGCTTACCCGATGGGTCATATTCAAAATTCGGGTGGTATTCTTCAAGATGTAATTTTCTCTGAATCACCACCGTTGTTGTCAGTTGCTGCTAAATTAATGCCAGAATTTGGTTTAAAGCAGTTAGCAAAACGTTCTATCGGTTGGTGGTTGCAGAGTGAAGATTTACCATCACCAAAAAATCGCGTTCGTGTAGAAGGTGCCAAACTATATTTAGATTATACGGTTAATAATACCGAAGCACACGACCGTTTAATTTATCGCTGGATTGATGTTCTCAAAGCTATAGATGGAAACGGACAAAATATTTATCCCCGTTGTGAAGCACCGCTTCAAGTGGTAGCACATCAAAGTGGAACTTGTCGCTTTGGGGAAGATACTAGAACTTCAGTTCTCGATCTTAATTGTCGCACTTATGATATAGATAATCTCTACGTTGTTGATAGTAGTTTCTTTCCTTCTGTCTCTGCAATTAGTCCAGCTTTGACTGTTATTGCTAATGCTTTGCGGGTAGGAGAGCATTTGATCGAGCGGTTAGGGTGAAGACAATGAACAATGAACAAAGAGGACTTAATTGTTCATTGTTCGATTTTAATTTGCCAAGTTTGTAAGGTGGTTCCCAAAAATTGGTCAAGTGTTGTTAGAGCATTAAGATATTGAATGGTTGCGGATAATTCAGCATTTTGTGCTTGAACTAAATCGTTCTGAAAATTTACGATATCTACAATTCTTGTTTGACCACCTAATTTTTGTTTTTCTCGTTCAATATCAAGCTGTTGTTTTGATAATTGGGTTGCTTGTCTGGCTAATTCTAATTGAGAGAAGCTTAAATTAATATTTCTAATCGCATCTTGTAATTCAATATCGAGGTTTTCGTTATTTTCTCTAAAGTCATTTTCTGATTTTTTTAAATTAATTCGTGCTTGTTCTACTTGCTGTTGTAAAGATAAATCCCCGATAGTCCGAGTCATAGCTAATCCGGCTCTTGCATCGTTTGCTTGATTATTACCATCGCTAATATCGACATTGAAACTTAAATCCCAACGTCTTGCATCTTTTGCTAAAACTAATCCAATTTTATTCGTTTCTAAGTTAAGTAATGATTGTAAATATGATGGTTGATTTTGAATGGCAATTTGTTTAATGTTTTCTAAATCGAGTTTAACTCGTTCAACTGTAGGAATTTCTGCTGCTTCAATATTTGTATTTTTGTCAATATCAATAATTTTTAATAATGCTAATTTGCTTGATGCTAAACTATTTTGTTCTCCTAATAAGCTAACGCGCAGGTTAGCAATATTTGCTTGTTCTTTAACAATTTCAACTGGTGCTATTCTACCAGCAGCAATTAAAGCTTTGGTGACTTCTAAATTTTCTTGAGCGTTTTTAAGGGATAGTTCGGCAATTTTGACTCTTTCTTGAGCTTGCAGTAATTCCCGATAGGCAATAATACTTTTGGTAATTGTGTCGGCTAATGTTGATTTTAAGTTGATAATATTATTTTGCTCGCCAATCCGCGCTAATTCAATAGAAGCTTTATTCACTGTAATTCCAGCACCTCTCAATAGCGGTTGACGAAAGCTTAGTTGTAAATTTTGGTCGAAGCTATTATTGCTGATATTAATATTATTAAGATTATTAAAACTACTATTATTAGTTCTAGTATTTCCAAGCCAACCAAAGCTGATTTCTGCCCCTGTGGGAATTTTCATGACTACTTTTGCATCTAGACTACTATTTACATTCGTAGTGTTGCCTAATTTGTTCGTAGATAAAGATAATGTAGGAGTAAAATCGGGGTTGAATTTATCTTCGGCAATTGCTAATTCTCCCCTTTGAACGGTTCTGTCTAAATAAGCGTTTTTAATTTCTGTGTTATTTGCTAATACTAATACTACAACATCTTTTAACATCAATCTTTTAATGTTGTCAGATGATGGAGATGTTCTTTGAAAAATTGCTGGATAATTATTCGGGGTTGCTTCGGTGGATGGTTGAATTTGACTAAATACGGGTAAAATTTGATTAAATACTAATAGAATAGTGATGGGAATCAAATTGATTTTATAAATTAGTAATAAGTGTAATTTTTTCATATTTGTTACATAATTTTTCAGTTAGTTCAGTGATATTTATGTAAGAAAAGATAGTTATTATTTTTGATTGTCCTCTATATTAATTTACAAAAAACTTATAGTTTTGTAATCTAAAATCTAAAATCAAAGCATCCGTTGTTAAAATCTAAAATTAATTAATTAATTAATTAAGATTGACGCAATGCTTTTACAGGGTCTAATTGACTTGCACGTAAAGCGGGGAAAAAACCCGCACCTACCCCAACAAATAAAGCCGAACCTAAAGATAAAGTCACAGTTTTTATTTCAAATTCATAGGGTAAACTGAATGTCTGAGCAACAACAGTAGTAATACCATGCACTGCGGTAATAGCGCTGATTCCTCCTACTAAACTCAAAATGGCAGCTTCAAGGATAAATTGCCATAAAATCTCGTATTTTGTCGCACCAATTGCTCTTCTTAAACCGATTTCCGCAGTCCGTTCAATAACAGCAGCAATGGTAATATTGGTAATCCCCACACCACCAATTAGTAATGCAATCATACCAACAACAGTTAATCCTTGGGAAGCTATTTCTAAGGTTTGCTTTTGAGCTACAATGTCTTCAATATTGCTATAAGCGTATATTTCCACACTGGGTAAACGCTTTTTCAATAATTCTTCAGCTTTAGTTTTGATTTCCTCCATGTCTTCTGGATTGCGGGGACGAATCGAAATCGATTGAATATTTTCTACGCCGGTCATTGCGCTATATATTGATATTGGTAATAGAATATTTCCTGTTGGCTCTCCATCAAATAAGTTATTTTTAGTTTCAATTACTCCTACCACTAAATAAAGTCTGCCACCACTAAATAACTGCTGTTCTAGAGGATTTTCCTTTTTAAATAATTTATCTGCTAAAAATTTATCGATGACAATTACTGGTCTATATTTAGTAAAATCGTTTGAGTTTAAAAATCGACCTTTTAATAGTTTTCTCCCTGTAGTTTGCAGATAATCTTGAGTTACGGCTAACATTGTCGGTTGTGCTTCTTCTGTTCTATAGTAAACTTTATTTTCTTCATATGAACGGTTTATTCCACTAATTGCAGTTATATTCTTAATGTTGCTTCGTAAATAATTCATATCTTCTAAATTTGCGTCTCTTCCCTCAGTCACGTAAGTTCCAATTT
Organism: Rivularia sp. UHCC 0363; assembly: GCF_034931125.1. Classification (NCBI taxonomy): domain Bacteria; kingdom Bacillati; phylum Cyanobacteriota; class Cyanophyceae; order Nostocales; family Rivulariaceae; genus Rivularia; species Rivularia sp. UHCC 0363. The sequence goes on from NZ_JAYGHM010000013.1 coordinate 99,925, forward strand.
GGACTTGAGGAGCTTCTCTCTGGGCTAGTTGTTCGGCAATTATAGCGCGACTAATATCACCAACTTGTAAAGTTGCATTCACTGCACCAACTCCCATAAATACACCTAAAGCTGTTAATGTAGAACGCAGTTTATTGGCTATTAATGACTTACAACTAAGAATAATTAAATCTTGGGGAGAAAGCATTTTATATATTACTTATAATAAATTTAAAGTTCCGAATTATGGTGATTCACTACCAACTTCATTTACCAATGTTCCAGGTTTTAAAGTGACATCGGGTAGGGGAATAATAATTTTTTCTCCTGCTTTCAAACCAGATTTAACTTCGACTTTTGTAGCACCTTCTAAGCCTAATATAACTTTACGTTTTTGGGCTTTATTTTGCGCGTCTTTGATCCATACAAAGGGTTCTCCTTCTCGTTGAACTGCTTCAAGATTCACCGCAACTACCTGTTTGCGTTGTTCTACAACTATCTCTACACTTACTTGACTACCGGGTATTAAATCACCACTGGGTTTGTCTAATTCAATAGTTGCAGGGACTTTAGCTTGTCCAGAACCACTAAATCTCCCGCTACTGTCATCACCGGATGTCGCAATGGGATGTATCTTTTTGATACGTCCAGAGAATGGTTTTGCACTCGGACCAATAGTTTTAATCCTTACTGGTTGATTAACTTTTACTTTCCCAGCTTCTAAAGTTGCTAGTTGGAGTTTGACTATTTCTTGATTGGGATTGCCTAAAACAACTAATACTTTCCCTGTTTCCATTCCGTCACCATCTTTAACTTGAACATCAAGGATTTTTCCACTAATTGGAGCAGTTACAAGATTATTTTTTAACTGGGCAAAAATGGTATCACGCTCGACTTTTGAACGTTGGAGTTCAGTTTTTTCGTTTTCGACAATAGAAATTGCTTCCCGGAGTTCAGAACGCGCACCCAGGAGCTTTTCCTGTTCGGGAGTAGCACGCTGTTGTTCTAGCTGCATCCGCTTTAATTCACCTGTATCGCTTTTAATTGTTAAAATTGCTTCTTGTAATTCTGATTCTATTCCTAATAAATTCTGACGCTTTTCTTCCCTTTCTCGCTGTTGTTCTATTTCTTTGCTTTGGTAGTCAAGTTTTTGATTTCTCGCTTCCAATTCACTGTCTCTCAAACCAGATTCAGCAGCACGAACTAATTCTTGTTGCGCTTGTAATTCATCTCCTGCAATAAAACCCTTAGATGCAAGCAACTGTTGATTTTTGAGTTTATTTTGTTCCCCAATCAACTTGTATTTAGCTTCTGCAATTTTTTCTCGTGTTCTAATCAGTTCTAATTGCTGCTTTTGATTTTCGATTTGTTGCTTTTTGCGGTCTTGTACTAATTGTTGCTTGGATGTTGTAATCTTTTGTTGAATCTCCTTGACTTTTTGTCCAGCACGGATAATTTTTAGTTGTTGATTTTCGATTTCAATTTTTTTAATTGGCTGACCTAATTCTTGCTGTGCGGTAGCTAATTTGTCTCGTGCTTCTACCACCTTTTCCTGACTGCGAGCAAGAGCTAATTCCTTACTTTTAACCTGTAAGTCTTGACCTGCAAGATTTTTTGACCCTTCAACGTTACGTAAAATTACTAACTTATCACCAGCAACAACAGAATCACCGATTTTGACCAATACCCGTTCTAGAACTACACTGCTTGGGGATTTAATTTCCTGCTGTCCTCCCAATTCAAGCGTACCACCCTCACTAACAGTAATTTCCACATCTCCCCGCTCCACCGGAACTACAGGTAAAGCTACCGCACTACCAGATCGATCACGATCGCGCAGCAAAAACAACCATCCACCAGCACCCACGACAGTCAAGATTGCCGATAAAATTAACCACTTTATGCCAACTTTGAACCTTTTTTTACTTTCAACTGACTGCTCCATAGTTGAGATAGCAAAGATTTATGAGTATCAAAATTTTATCCTATCCTTGATTTCTTAGAAGTTAAAAAATATTTATTGTAATTAAGAATACCTTTCTTAGTAGAAGAATAGAGAACAGGTTCTTACTTAAAATAAAACCAATTCACAACTATAAATTCCCAACTCCTAAATATAAAACTTCAACCTTTGACCTTTGACCTGAATTGGGTTCTCCAAATAAAACTACCGAACAATTAACTTCAGCAAGTACCTTATTTGTGACATCGCTAACCGCGAATCCTCCAGCGGTACAACGACGGACAGAACGTGAAATTATCATGTCAATCTATATCTGCAACCAGCCCCTGTTTAACTGTAATAGATAAGGAGTTTTGACTTAGGTATTGTTTTTATGAACAAAACTTAACATTTCTAGATAATTCTCAACATTTTTTGATGTATTTTATGCTTCATTTTTACTAGAATAAAAAAGTTAGAGAACAATCATGCTTACTAATACGCGAAAAGCAAGCACTTATCGATACTTATTTGCAAATAAGTAATTATGCTGAAGCGCGAATGCCTCAGCCGTGCAAGCCGAAGTACGGGATAACCGCTTCTATGGAACCGTTGAAGTAGGAAGTAATGTCCGGAAAGTACTGATTTTACAGAGCAAAAGCAAGAGGATGAAAGATAAAAGCTTTTCATTTCCAACTTCCCCTATGAATAGCATAGACCGAAATACGGACACCAAAAAGCCGGGGTCATGACCCGACTTTTTGGATTTAATCGGCTGGATTTTAAGTAAGGATTTAATCGGCTGGATTTTAAGTAAGTTAGAACTTGTGCGCGTGCAGCACCTCCATTACGTCACAGAGATAGGCGATGCCCGAATAGTCGTCGAAAAATTGCGCTGCAACCTCATCCGAAATCTTCACGGCCATATCCCGATTGGGGGTAAGTATCTCGAACTTTACATTCTGGAAAGCATCAGAAACGCTGGGTTGTCCCGACGAGCGCACGTTACGACTGCCTTTACCGCCAGCATCCACCACCGTATAACCGGCGGCTCCGGCTTCGTCGATGATTTTGGCGATCTGTTTCATCAGCACCTTTTCCGTGACGATGACGAGTTTACTAGCTCTCTGGGTCATGTTAGTTACCTCCCTTTGTGTGTATTTATTAGACTATATAGAAACTCAGCAAAACGTCAATACTGCGTGCGTAGGCGTAGCCAGCCAGAGGCATCGCGCCGATCTAGCCGCCGCGTTGGTTGCTGAGCCAGGGGAGCAACGGCAGACCGTGACCCGTCTGGTATCAGCCGCCCAGCGCCTGGGCGAGTCCAATGTAGAGAGGTATTCCTAAAGCAATTGCAACCGGCGTGCCGACGGCTGTAGACGCGCCGATGTAGGCAGAGGGATTGGCCGACGGGATACCAGCTCGTAAAGTGGGCGGTCCTGAAATGTCTGAACTGGAGGCGGCCATAACGGCTAGAACCACGACACCGCCAAGGCTGAAATTCGTAACGTAGTGGGCAATCATGCCGAAACCGAAGGCTATGAGTCCATGCAGTAGCGGCGCTATCACAGAATATACAGTGTACCAATGAGCCACTTTACGCAGCTCGTTAACCCTTGCCCAGGCTTCCATACCCATGATCAGCATCAGTACCGAAAGCAGACCGCGAAAGAGCGGCTCGTAGAAGGTTTTATAGACACTTTCCGGCTGAGTTAGCAGGCCTAGAGCGAGACCGAGTAGCAGTGCCGATAGGGCAGAGCCTTGGAGGCTTTCCTTGACGATAGGCCATATCTTGACCCGCTGGCGCTCCTTGCTAGGATACCCGTGTGCGACGATACCCTGGTCGCTGGGATAATCACCTGCGGTAACGCGCTGCTTGCCAAGATACTCCTGCTTGCTGAGATACTCGTCTGTGTTACCGTGCTGTTTGCTGGTAGTATAAATGCTGGCCAAGACAATCGCAGTCACGAGCGCTGGAATGTCCATGAAGGGATAGAGTGCGGCTGACCAGGCTTCGTATGACATCTTTTGGGTTTCCAGTAGCGTCAGGGCGGCAGCAAAGGTAGAGCCACTCACGGCACCGAACAAGCCTGCGGTCGCAATGCCATCCTCGGTTTTGACGTTCGGCAGCTTGCACAGCGTGTAGCGCCCGATAAACACGATAAGAATTCCTATTATTACGGCGAATAATGCGGGCAACAGCATATCCACCAGATTGGCATTGCGGATCTCCTGTCCGCCGGTCAGCCCGACTTTCATGAGCAGCATGAAGACGATGAACTTATAGACAGGATCTGGAATTGCCAGTCGGCTGCCGACGGATGCAGCGACCATACCACCAATCAGAAAGCCGAGTGTCGGGGACTGCAACTGCGCCGCAAATTTCGTCAAGAAATCGGTCAAAAATTCCACGTTGTAATTTCTCCTTAAGTTCAGATATTAGGGGTCAGGATGGGCAGGCAAGCGTATTGTCATCACAGCCAAAACTTGCTTTATGCTTATTGCCCCAATTACTGCGATCGCTCTTCTATAAAACGGTTTAAAATCATCAACTCTTGCACCGCGTTCACCTTTATGTGCGACGATCGCTACGTGCCGTCTGTTCGTGTAAGATTAAGTAGAACAACCATTTCATCGATAAAGACTAAATAATCTTTGGTCTATTTGTTTAACTTGTTTCCAATATTCACTTATTCACTTCTTAAATTTTGGACTCGTTTTTTACTTGCTTAGCTACTACGCAGCGTCTCTTTTTTATTATTAAATTTTGTTTCTTCAATCCACTACACATCGTACTTGTACTTACTCAAAATATTGTTTTGTCTGGGTACTGTTCAACCATCTTTACTAGTTGAACATCATATCTGTGCAAATCACCGAAGAACGTTTCTAGCGCTTATTCGGGATTAATCTTCGCCACTGGTTCTGCTGTTGTTGCATTTTAAGTGTTATCACCTCCCGCTTCTAGTGGATTCTCCATGCAACCTTTGAGCAAAACTACCCCGGTCGATAACCCTGCTGTTACAAGAAATTTGCTTCGAGAAACTGAATTAAAATCTGTCACTGTGGTCTCCTTTAAGTAGTTCTATGTTTTTTAGACATCACAAAGCTGAACAATAACTACTCGAATTTGCTAATATAAAAACGTTTGACTTACTCTTACAAACAGCAAGCAACAATAGCGCAAATATCAATGTAGTCTGCTTTGGAAAAAACTAATAGCAAAGATGAAAATTTACGATGCAATTAACGTAAATCTGTTTGCGGGTTTGTTTTTTTACATTTTGACTAGTGTTAAAACTAGAATACAACGTTTAGCATAAAAAATATATACCCTAACTAGGTAATTATTAAATAAATATAATATTAGATATATAAGTAAAACTTTATAGTTACCAAATAATGATAGCTTTACTACATTGATAATAAATAAAATACAATCATAATAATTGATGTGAATCTATGATTAAGTTATATATATATATATATATACGCCTAATATGAATTAGTTCAAGGGTAGGAGAAGTAAGATTCGGGAAATTTACCAGCAAATCATTCCCAACTTCCCCTATGAATAGCATAGACTGGACTACGGTAATTGGATTAAAGCGCGATAAGCGCTATGGTGTAACTCCTAACCTTTAACCCGAATTTGGTTCTCCAAATAAAACCATCGAACAAGTAACAGCGGAAAGTACTTTGTTAGTGACATCGCTAACTGCTAATCCTCCAGCGGTACGACGACGGACGGAACGCAAAATTACCATGTCGTAGGAACTTGCTTGAGCAATAATCAATGAAGCCACATCATCGTGCAGAACTGTTTGAATTACTGGTTGTTCGCGAAATTCATTGCGATCGAGGTATGAAGAAAGTTCTGATTCAAATGCAGTTATTTGTTTTGCAGTAGTTTTACGGGGACGGACGTGTAGTAATGTGACTGTTGCTTGATTAGTATCGGCAAAAAGTTGAGCAAATTGGATTACACGTAAGATTTGAGGTGTAGTGCTTCCTACAGGAATTAGGATGCGGTGAATGTTAACTGGTTCATTCATTAAACGCATTACCGCTACCGGACAATGAGCAGACCAAAAAACATTATCAATCACATTCCCAAGTAAGCGAGCTTGTAAGCTGCTGTTTCTACTCCAACCCATGACAATTAAATTTGCATTTTGTTCTCTAGCTGTACGACTAATTCCGCGTGCAATATCATCATCGATACGAATTATTGGTTTAACTTGAGCTTGGAATTCTTGACTAATTAATAAAGCTTGTTTTAATAATTTCTTACTTTTTTTGATCGAACTATTTAGCCTTGGTTCATCCATATAAACGTGGGCTTTGGGAATCGATAAAGGCAAAACTATTCCTTGTTCGTGATGCGCTAGTAATGCTCCCATTTCAATCAAATATCTCTCAGTATTTGGGTTAGAAACAGGTACTACTACTTTAAAAATATGGCTGTAGCTTAAATCATCTATATCTAAATTAATTTCACTATTTACCGTTTTTACTTTTGCCTCTACTTCTACTTCAGATATTTGATCTTGAGGATTTTTTTCTTTATTTGATATCGGTACGGTTAATTTAATCGCAAATTTTTCTGTTATTATCGGGCCCAAAATAGCGGTAACTAACATCAACACAATTACAGTATTAAACACCGAATCTGTAATAATTCCGGCATTTTTACCTACTAATGCAGCAGCTAAAGTCGCAGCTACTTGAGGTAAGGATAAAGACCACATTGTTAAGGTTTCATTCCAATTGTAGCGATAAAGTAGTTTAGCAATAAATGCGGCAAGAAATTTACTACTAATTAATGCTCCGACAATTCCTACAGTTAATAATAATTCAGAAGTCAGGCTAGATACAAACCCAGACAAATTGATTATTAATCCCATATTTACAAAGAAAAAAGGAATAAATAAGGTACTTCCGACAAATTCCACTTTTTCTTCTACGGGGGAACGTCCTACAACATCATTTACTGCTAACCCGGCTAAAAATGCTCCGACAATTTTATCTACATTAATAATCTCTGCTCCGACTGAAGCTAAAAATACTGCTAATAAAACGAATAAAAATTGATTGCTTTGTTCGTCCCCCGTGCGACGAAAATACTCTTTTCCAGCCCAATCAAAACCAAATAAAACTATTGCCGAGTAAATTGCTAAAACACCTAATTGAATGGCTACACTAGCAATAGAAAATTCTCCCGCATTCACCGATACGCAAATTGCCAGTACTAATAATGCGGCAATATCAGTAAAAATTGTTGCTCCGATAGTTACGGTAACGGCTTCATTGCTGGTAACACCAAAACGGGTAACGATGGGGAAACCTAACAAAGTATGAGAAGCGAGTAGAGAACCAATTAAAACCGAAGCATTCCAGCCAAAATTAAAAAACCTTCCTACTATTACCCCAAAAATCATTGGAACTAGAAAAGTTGCCATTCCGAACCCTAAAGAACGGTCTTTTGTTCTGCGAAAGTCTTCTAAATCTATTTCCAAACCAGCAACGAACATCAGATAAATTTTACCGATGTCAGATAGCAGTTTCATGGTTTCGGTTTTTGCATCAAGAACTCCTAAACCATCGGGTCCTAAAACGATTCCTGCTGCTAATAGTCCTACCAATCCAGGAAGTCGCAAACGTTCAAAAATTGGCGGAACTATCAGAATAACTAATAAAAGAATTGTAAAAGCAACTATAGGACTCTTCTGAATTTCTTGTAATACTTGTTCCATAAGTAAATAGATTTATTTGTTGGTGAGACTAAATCCTAGATAGATTTTAGATTGCAAACATTTTACAGGGCAATGGTCAAATAAATCTATCTTTCATCGGCAATAATTTTTAGATTTAGTGTAGTTAAAAACTGAAAGTTAAACAAATAGCTGTTTGAATGAAACTTATTACAAAATTATGATTATTTTTGTTCGTGTATGACTATTTTATGAAATTGCGATTTCAAATATGAACCTTAGTTTTAACTTGATTTTAAATAGTTATTAATCCTTTATCTATCTAAGATTACCGATATAGTTTCTTCTTTCCCTATTCCCTATTCCCTACTCTCTACAAATAGCAAAGCCACCCTTTGAGGTGACTTCACTGATAAAAAATGTTTAACTTAGTTAGCTAGCAGCATCTGCCTTTTCTACAGTATCTTTAGCTGCATCACCAAAAGCAATCCTTAAAAAAGGTGGTGCTAAGAACGTTGTCAAGATCACCATAATAATGATAGCTGCTTGCAAAGGTTTATCAAGTGCGCCGCTAGCTGCACCAATTCCTGCAAATACCAGTCCAACTTCACCCCGTGGAATCATCCCTACACCGATCGCCAAACGATTAATTCCCGGTTTACCGAAGACTGCCCAACCTGTGATCACTTTACCAATAATCGCGACTACAAGCAAAAAGACCGCCAAAACTAAACCTTGACGATTTTCAGGAACTATGGGATTAAGTACGCTTAAATCAACTCTAGCTCCCACCGTGACGAAGAAAATCGGCACCAGTATATCTGCAATAGGAATTACTTGTTCATCTAATTCGTTGCGTTTATCGGTTTCATCTAAAACTAAACCAGCTGCAAAAGCACCTAAAATTGCTTCTAGATGAATTGCATTGGCAAGAAAAGACATCAATAATGCAAAGATAAACGCCGGAATTACAATGTTTCCTCTAGTTTTAAATACTTCAGCAGTAAGATTGAAGGCTTTATTGAAGAATTTACCCAGTAAAATCGAACCAAATAGAAAAACAGTGGCGCTGATTATTAGATAAACTACGTTAGAAATATCAACTTTGCCAGTTTTCGCTAAACTTGCTACTACCGCTAAAACGATAATACCTAAAACATCATCAATTACCGCCGCACCGACAATAATTTGACCTTCTGCTGATTTCAGATGTCCTAGCTCTGATAACACTTTGGAGGTGATACCAATACTAGTTGCAGTTAAAGCCGCACCTGCGAAAACAGCCGGAATTGTCGGGACGTTAAAGAGAAACATTAAACCCGCAGTTCCAGCTATAAAAGGAGCAGCGACCCCAACTACAGCCACAATTGCAGCTTGATAACCAACTTTTTGCAATTCCCTCAAATCGGATTCCAAGCCAATTTCAAACAGCAGCACAATTACACCTAATTCTGCTAATATCGAAATTGCTTCGCTCTGACTGGCAAAAATTGACGTTACCGCTTCGGGACTAATGTCATCAAAAAGTTGTAAAGCTTTCATGATTAGCGAGTCGGAAGCACTTGCACCACTTTCGGGAAACACGATCAGATTTAGCGCAGAAGCACCGACTACCACACCACCAACTAATTCACCTAAAACTGGGGGAAAGTCCATCATTCTGGACAACTCACCACCTAGTTTACTAGCAAGATAAATTACAACTAAACTCAGCAGTACCCCTGCAAGGACAATGGGTGCATTTTCAGCTTCGGTTGTTGCCAGTAAGGTATTTACCGGCGCAATCAGTTCAAGTGGATAATTCATTGATGTATTAATTGATTCTCCGATTAAAAGATTTGCCGTGCTTGTTAGCCTTGAGCAATTTCTATATGTTCTTTCAGCTATCGTAATACGATTTTAGATTTTGGATTAAATCGCACTATATTCAGATAAAGCTTTTTTCTTCCGCTTTCGTAATTCACACAATGGAGCCGCAATATACCCCAAATGGATTTAATGCGGCTTGTCTGGGGATTTAAATTCGATACTTATTGTCCAAAAGCAGTTTCGTTAAAGCCTGTGGTGGGATAGTTGGAAACACTATCGCTACTTTGATAGCTGACTAAGTTAAGTGCTTGTTTTAATGCTTCCTCACGCGACATAACTATATGATGTGGAGGTAACATACTGAAGATTCCCATTTTTTGAAATCTTTGCTTAATTTTGCCTTGAGCGCCGACAATAAATATATGACGACCTTTATCTAGCGCGTCTTTAATCGCATTTTCTACCGCTAAGGAACTTGTGACACCGATGTGTGGAACGTCGGTTACATCCAAAATCAACACATCATGGTCTTTCATCGCGGTTTGTTCGCGAGCGATCGCTTTCGCAACACCAAATATCATCGGTCCTTCTAAGCGGAACAGCAACACGCGATTGTTAGCACGGTCTAATAAGTCTTTTTCTACGTCGTTCAACTTAATTGCATCATCTGCATCGGTAATTGTCTTCACATCTTCCGAACGCAGGTTACTTAAACGTTCGATGGTCAAGATATTCGCAACGAATACCCCAACTCCAACCGCAACAATTAAGTCAACAAATACGGTGAGAATTATCACACCGTACATAATTAAGGCAGCTTTTGGTGATACCTTATGAGCGCGTTTGAGGAAGCTCCAGTCGATAATGTTTATACCTACCTTGAGCGCGATCGCTGCTAATACTGCTAGGGGTATAACAGAAGTTAAAGGTGCAGCCCATAATACTACAACCAACAAAATTAAGGCACGAGTTATACCAGAAAGCGCCGAGGTAGCACCTGTTTGAATGTTAACAACCGTTCCCATTGTCGCACCAGCACCAGCGATACCGCCAAATAATCCAGAAGCGATATTACCTATACCTTGACCGATTAATTCTTTATTGGAATCGTGTTCCGTGCGAGTCAAACTATCGGCAACTACTGATGTTAGTAAGGCATCAATACAGCCCAACATACCCAAAACCAAAGCGTCGATCAGCATGGTTTGGAATTGTGCTGCACTAAATACAGGCATGACGAATTGAGGTAAACCGGCTTTTATTTCGCCAATTCTGCGGATACCTTCTACATTGCCAAAGAAAACAAGGGAAACAACTGTTCCTATAATTAAAGCCGATAGCTGCGGGGGAACAAACTTATTGATCTGCTTGGGAGAAAATACCAAAATGGCGATCGTTAACACAGCCAAAATGGTTTCAATCGGTTGAATATTTGCGATCAGGTTGGGTATATTTTGCACCGTCCCGATTACCCCACCTTTAGGACTTGCTTGACCCAAAAATGGTGCTGTTTGCAGAATTATAAGAATTATCCCGATTCCCGACATGAAACCGGAAACCACCGTATAAGGCATCAAAGTCACGTATCTTCCTAACTTCAACGCTCCCAGGATAATTTGAATTATCCCAGCCATGACTACTACAGTAAAAGCCATTGCTAACCCGTTTTCTGGGTCCGCAGCAGTTAAATGGGCAATTATCGCCGTCATTACCACCGTCATCGGTCCGGTGGGTTCGGAAATTAATGTGGGAGTTCCGCCGAAAAGTGCGGCAAAAAAGCCAACTAAAACAGCACCATAAAGACCAGCCGCAGGACCAGCACCGGAAGCTACACCGAAAGCTAGTGCCATCGGTAAGGCAATAATTGCCGCAGTTAAACCGCCAAATACGTCTCCGCGTATGTTTCTAAAATGGATTTGATTGGTTATTTGCATCTTTTAAACACCATATTTTTAGTAGCAATGATTTATTTTGTTTAAATTATTCATTTCGTTTTGTTTAAATTATTCATTTCGTTTTGTTTAAATTATTCATTTCGCTCCAATTTAAGCAAAACTTTTCTCTACCTGCTCAAGTATTAAGCAGGCAAAAGGCAAGTAACAGCAAAAAATATTATTGACTGCGGTAGATATTCAGTTCACAAAAAAATTTACACAATATTCAACACGTTAGTAAATACCGCTATAGATAATAAAAGCTATTATCAGTGATGATATCTTTCGACCTTTATTTTGAGACCAGACCCTTATGCAGCAAATTACATTGTCAATAAGTCTAATTTAATCATGTATAATCTTTTGAATGTTTTTTTAATTATTATCATAGACTTAAATCTATGAATAAACTGTTTGTTATAACTAATAATACAATATAAGTGCAAAAAGTAAATAACTAGCAATTTAAAATTACTCATAAAGTTAGAAAATTTAACTTCTTAAAACATTTGCTGTTGGCGATCGCTAAATATTTATATTTCCCTTTATCCTCGATAAAGGTGTTGCTGCAAAGTTTGACGCATCACATCTACGGGAACGTCCTGTTGCAGCCATATCTTTAAAGCTGCTGCACCTTGTTGAACTAGCATTTCTAAACCGTCGATCGCAGTTACACCTTGAGCTTGTGCGTATTGTAAAAATTTTGTCGGGCTGGGAGTATAAATTAAATCGTAAATAATTGTATCTTTTGGTAGATGCGCGAATAATTGTGCGTCTAACGGGGAATTTTCAATATGAGGATGCATCCCGATGGGGGTGGTGTTAATTAATAAGTTTGCTTGTTGAATTATTTTTGGTAGAGAGTCCCATTGATGAACTTGTAAATTTACTTTTAACGGTGAATCCTGCCAATTGTCGCGGAATTCTTGCAATTTCGGTAAATTGCGTCCCACCACATGAACCGATGCACAACCCAATTGAGTACAACCTGCGACAACTGCTCTTGCAGCACCACCATTACCTAAAACTACCGCGACAACTTGACTCCAATCTCGCTCTAATAATTGTAAAGGTGCAATAAACCCTTCTACATCAGTGTTTGTGCCTATCCATCTGTCATTTTCACGGAAAACTGTATTAACTGCACCTACAGCTTGAGCGATCGGATCGATTTGCGAAAGTAAAGGTATTATTGCCCTTTTGTGGGGAATTGTAGCGTTAAATCCCACAACACCAATAGCTGCGAAACCATCCAAGGCTTTGGCTAAATTCTGCGGTTCGATGGGAAAGGGAAGATAAATATAATTTAGTCCTAACTTTGTTAAAGCTGCATTATGCATTAACGGTGATAGCGAATGTTCTACCGGATGTCCGATGACTCCGAGTAATTTAGTTGTACCTGTAATCATGATTTATTGTTCGACCGTTATTAATAAGATATATTTTCGTGGAAGGCATCATACTAATAGCAGAGTTTTTTGATTGTCCTGATATTGATAACTACTACTATAGTTACTATTAACTCATGAAAGGTACGTATTAAATATAAATAGTTGGGATAGACTTTTTGAAATTATATTGATTTACTTTTTAGCAGGTTCATGATGACAACGGACATCTTATTCGATAAAGTATTCCGCGACGATAATGGCAATATTGTCATAGCTCAACCACCGAATCTACCAATTATCCTTTGGGGTGTAGCTAGTTTACTCAAACTGGTTTTTCCAACTAGTGAAATTAATGTAGGATTGGATGTACTCGCTTTTGGCTGTATATTTACTTGGGGATGGTTGGAATTGTTTCAGGGAGTTAATTATTTTCGTCGGGGGTTGGGTTTGATTGTTTTAGTTGGGGTTATTGGGTCAAGGATTTTGAGTTTGATTTAGGGAAAATATAATTTTTAATTAAGTTGATTTTTTGTATAACCATAATTAATAAGACGTAGCAATGCTACGTCTCTAGATTTTACTTTTGCAAGTCTTCTAACTTAACCTGTTTTCCTTTCTCATCAGTACGATAAACCAACTCGTTCTTTCCATCAGTAACTACAACTTTCCAACCGGGTACAATTACCTGAGCGCAAAGTTTATCTGCTTGTGCTAAACCCAAGCAGCTATCTCCCCAACTTTGTTTTTCCGCTTGAGTTATTCGCAGTTCAGCTATGGATTTACTCACACGTTTTGATGCATCTGATAATACTGCACTTTTGACTGCTGTTGATAATTTGTTATTAGTTGAATTAGTTGGTGGAGCAGGTGTTTGAGTAATTTCAATTTGAGGAGAATTTGCTTGATTATTAGTACAGGAAGTTGTAGAAAATACCAATAAGCAAATAGTCACAACGAGTGCAATTTTACGAAGTGAATGCAGCGAAGTATATATCATTATATATCTTAAAATCCTTTTACTTAGATTAGATTCTCAAGAGTCGGATGTATTCTTAAAGTAGATTTTATCTTACAAAATTGGTCAAACGCAGAACTCACTCCTTCAAGTCCCTTATTATTTTTAGTTTATATTGCGGTAGTTTAGAGGTAGGAAAAATTAGCATTGTTAAATTTGGATGAATTGTCAAATCATCATATACAGCAGATTGCAAGAAATTTACTGTTAATTTCTAACTTCCAATCCAAAATCTATTGACGCGAAAGCGTCTTCTCATAGGCTAATCTAAAATCTAAATCGGGTTTAATTGATGTTTACTAATTCCAAATTGTTTTTTTCTATAATTAGGGGCATTGTTATTTTAGCAATGGTCGGAATATTTTACTGGCTGCCAATGACGGCAAATAATGCTCAAGCTAGCGTCTGGGATAAGGAAACCGAACCACTGTTATCAGGAGTTAAGGAAGTTACGGTTTATCGCAGTCCTTCTTGTAGTTGCTGTGGAGACTGGATAAAACATATGCAAAAGCACGGTTTTAAAATCAAAGATGATATTAAAACTGAAGAAATGGAAGCAATTAAGGAAGAATATAACGTATCTCAACAGTTAGAATCCTGTCATACAGCAATAATTGATGGTTATGTCATAGAAGGACACGTTCCTGCTGATGATATTAAACGTTTTATTGCGCGATCGCCTAAGCAACTAGGTTTATCAGTACCCGGAATGCCTTCAGGTACTCCAGGTATGGAAATGGGAAAAAACCAGCCGTTTGATGTAGTCTCTTTTGATAATGATGGTGAAATCAAAATTTTTCAGGAATATCACTCTTATTAAGGAAACTACTTCTTTATTTACGGATACTTTTCCATTCTCCGAAGTAAAGACCGCTTTGAACAGTTCCATCGGGCATGATAGTATCCCAAATTATATTCATGGCACGACAAATAGCGTCGTGGGGAATGGAAGCACCTCGAAAATCCGCACGAATGAAAACATTATTCTCACCACCATACAAAAATCTAGCTTTACGGAAAATAGTACCGATGGCATTAGCCTGATACAAGTGACTTCCAACCAAATCAGCACCGATTAAATAACACCTAAATAAATTAACACATTCCAAATTAGCATCCCGAACGATCGCATTATCTAAACGAGCTTCTATAAAAGAAGCACCAAACAAATCGGCTCCACTCAAATCAGCACCTTTAAGATCGGCGAAACTTAAATCGGCTCCACGCAAGTTGATATCCCTTAACACAGCACCTTCAAGGTCAATGTAGTTACGTCCAACATTTTCTCTAATTACGACAGCACCAGCAAAGTTTCGCTTCCCGGAAGTATATTTTTTCAACAAGTCTTCGGTAGTAATTTCCCAAACCATAATCAGTTTTCTAATTCCACTTACTCAATTCAAGCTTTAATAACCACTTAAAGAACTAAAAATCAAGCTCTAATAATCAAAAATTATCAATAATCCCCCATCTATTAAACTTTTGTATTCATATTCCGTTACAAACCCTTTACTCAAGTTTACATAATTATTCTATTGACGCTATTCTCAATAATTTTACGAGATTACAAGACTTTGCGCCAAAACGTGATATTGTTATTCTCAGCGAAGCAGTATGCTCACTTTTCAAATATTTGCCACTTATCAATCAACTATCCCCATTAAAAGCAGCAACTAAGCTGTTGTTTGTATTATTTCTGTGCTACAGATTGAAAAAGTCTGGAATAACTCAGGATGCTCATGTGAAATGATGTAAAGTTGCTTGTAATTAAAACTACTAAAAACTGCCTCTTAATATACTGATGTTGACAAAAAACATCTTTTAATATCTATCCTACTAACAAACAATTTTTAGATAGCAAGATGCGTGATCGACACTATTTATGGTTTGCTTTTTAGGAGGGATATATATAGTTATTTTGGGGAAGAAAATATGATTGTTGTTCATCATCTGAATAACTCGCGATCGCAACGAATATTGTGGCTGCTGGAAGAATTGGGTGTCGATTACGAAATCAAGCATTACCAACGCGATGCAGAAACAATGCTCGCACCACCATCACTGTACGAAGTTCATCCGCTGGGAAAGTCACCAGTAATTACAGATGCAGATCGAACGATCGCCGAATCGGGTGCGATCGTTGAATATATTGTGAGTCGTTACGGCAACGGTAAATTAGTTCCAGCAGCCGAGACACCCGAACACCTGCGCTATACTTATTGGTTGCACTATGCTGAAGGTTCGGCAATGCCACCGCTGCTTATGAACTTGATTTTTAACCTTTTTGAAATTAAAGAAAGCAGTGCAATGGATGGATTTATTGCACCTCAAATTAAGCTGCACTTTGACTATATAGAAAACGAGTTGAATAAGAGTAAATGGTTTGCGGGTGAGGAATTCACCGCTGCGGATATTCAAATGAGCTTTCCGTTAGAATTGCTTGGTAGTCTTCCACAACAGCTTGAAAGCCGACCAAATATTAAAGAATTTTTGGCTCGCATTCACGAACTACCTGCTTATAAACGTGGAATTGAACGAGGGGGAGAATACGATTTTGCACTCCTGTAATTAATAACAGGATGATATATCCTTATCTATATATATGTTTGTTAATTTACTGGGCGTTTTCAATCTCGGTCGATCTTTCATTAGTCTTGTAGATAAGGATGAAAGGTTATTCAAAATGTAATTTAAATTTTTAATTTGTTTTCAGAGAAAAAATTTTTAAAAGATGTTCGTGGTATGGGATAATAAAGTTATGAGCTTGATATTATCATAATGGGATGGTAGTCAAATTTTTAGAGCAAGCCACATTCGATTATAAAAATACTCTATAAAAAGAATAATACCATGAAAAAGTTACTTTTAATAAAAAAAACGCAACCTTTATTTATTACAAATTATGGTTGCTAATTTACTGGGCGTTTTCAATCTCAGCCGATCGCAAAAGTCAAGTAGATCGGGGTCAAAGCTTATTTAAAATGTAATTTCAATTTTTAATTTGTTTTCAGAGAAAAAATTTTTAAAAGATGTTCGTGGTATGGGACAATAAAGTTATGAGCTTGATATTATCATAATGGGATATTAGTCAAATTTTTAGAGCAAGCCACATTCCATTATAAAAATACTCTACAAAAAGAATAATACCATGAAAAAGTTACTTTTAATAAAAAAATCGCAATCTTCTATAGCTTGAAATCAATTTTCGAGTGATTATAAATACTAAAAAGTAAAAAAGTAAGTATTTATTTGTAGAAAAGTCCAGGGTTATATTAACTGTATCTGTGTTCAAGGGAACATTTAAGATTTTAAGTATTAGGATTAAATAGATTATAGGCTTTGATGTTAATTATCGTTCCAGAATTTTGAGAACTTGTGTTTCGACATTCTCCGAAGTGGTTTTAAATAAAGTGTATGTGACAGTTAAATCCATTTTTTCCCCTACTTGCAAAGTTTTTAGGGGACTGAGGAATTCTAATTCAACGTAAGCTTTTGGATCGTAATTGGTGTATATTTCAGCGCTACTATTATTGTCGGGATAAATTACTTTATCTATTCTTGGTGAATCCATGCGAACTGCAACTGTTTCACCAAGCCATAATAACGTACTCGCATCGCTGCCGATTTTATGGGCTTTGTTGCGATCGCGCTTTAAGGATAAAATGCCGTTATCTACTTTCAAGTTAGCTGGTAACTCATCCGATTGCTGGTTATAACCTTGAGGAAAAATTGAATTTTGGGGTATTGCTGCGTAAACACAAACTGGTTCGTTTAATTGTGCGATCGTCCAAACGGAGACTTGTTGTGAATCACCTTTGACTTTTTCAAAAGTCGTGGTGACTTTCATTATCGGCTGATTTGCTTCAAGTGTAATTTGACGGTAAAATCTAATTCCGTAAAAGGGATCAATTTCTGAAATTAGCGTTATTTCGTTGTTTTGGATTTGTATTTTGAGTGGTACGGAATCAAATGTAGTGGGTGGTGGCCAACTTATTTTTGTAATTTCTTCCCATTCAGATTGTGGTGCTGGCCAAGTTTTATCACCACCGAAGTTATTCCATTCTTCAGATTTGAGATTTGGTATCTTACCGTATAACTGCGAATCTTCCCAAAATGTATTTTCTCCACCTTGGAAACGAAATTGCATTATTCTGCCAATTTCTGGAACTACAATTGCTTCTATTTGGGAGTTACTCAAAATATAAGAATCTTCCCAACCCTGGTAATTGATTTTTTTGATTGTCATTTTTTCTAGGATATTCGCGTTGATGATTGGATAGCAAACCGTTATAAGAAATAATCCCAAACAAAATATTAGTAAATGTTTCAGCTTGATATTGCTGAGAATATTCATTTTTTGATTTGATTTAATTTAAATTGAAACATATAATTGATTCAAAAAGATAACGAATATTGATTATCTATAGGCATTTTTTTTGGTGATTAAAATCACGTAAAAAGTGTAAAATCAGTATTTATATTCAAAAAAAACCGCTGTTATATCAATCAAGCTTGTCACAAAACAAACAAAAACCTCTGCACTCGGAGGCTGTGAGTATAATTCGTAATTCGTAATACCCTTCGGGAACACCTCCGGTGAACGTAATTCGTAATTAATTCCCCATGAATAAAATTAAGGGGCTTCCATAGAGCATAATCCACGGATAAATCCGGGGGCTTTAAACCGATAAAAATTTCCAAAGGTAAAAAAAAAGATGTTTGATATGACTACTTTCTTCGCGGCTTTATGATTACCCATAAGGTAGGTTAAGTTGAGGGACAAAGCCCAGCCTACAATTTATCGGTAATCTTAGAGCATGAGGGCAGTAAGAATTTTTGACTATTTCTTGCAATACCCAATTCACCATGTTTAATACCCTACCATCGAAAAATATTAAACTGCTCGGAAATATCCTTATATATATGGTTCGGAAGTGCTAAACAGAATGTATGGTGTATTTAATTAAAATACATAATACAAATATTAGCTGAGATTAAAACCGTGATGGCAGCAGGATTACAAATTAATTGGGTTGTAGCGACGACGTATACTTTACAGTTTGTTGCTTGGGGGTTTCTCTCAATTTTGATTGCGGAGGTGGTTAGAGATAGCTATCACGCTGCTTGTCATCACGTACAATGGTTATCTAAATGGCATAACAAACACCATCAGGTATACAAGCGGGATTTATCGATAATTTCTCTGGAAGCTTATAAGGATTCCCAGCTTTATCATGATATTGTTGAATCGATTTTGCTGCTGGTGATAATCAGCGCGATCGCAATTATTTTTCGTCCGATGGGTTTATGGTTGGGGGTACTTTATGCTGCGACTTTCCTTTATGGAGCGTCGTTAAGATATTTCTTAGGAAAAGTTGAAACTGACTATACTCACAAACCGGGAGCTTTAGACGTAATTCCTTCTGTATGGTGGGTAAATCGTACTTACCATTGGCGACATCATTTTGACGATGTGAATGCTTATTATAGTGGTGTATTTCCAATAGTAGATAAAGTTTTGGGAACCGCACTTTCTCTAAAAGGTAAAACTATCGCTATAACTGGAGCTAGTGGTAGTTTAGGACAAGCCTTAACATCTGAACTGCTGCTAAATAACGCCAAAGTTATAGCCTTGACAACTAATCCAGAAAAAATTGTCGAACAACCCAAAGTAAGCGTAATACCTTGGGAATCGGGAAAAGAATCAGAATTGCGATCGCGCTTGCAAAAAGTAGATATTTTAATTATTAATCACGGCATAAATGTTCACGGTAGCCGCACGTCGGAGGATATTGATAAATCTTTTGAGGTAAATGCATTTTCAGCGGTGAGATTGATGGACGTATTTTTCTCTACCGTAACGGGTGCAAACGATAAAGCAACTAAGGAAATTTGGATTAATACCTCGGAAGCGGAAGTATCTCCAGCTTTGAGTCCGCTTTATGAGTTGAGTAAAAGAGCGTTGGGGAATATCATTACTTTGAAGCGGTTGGATTCCCCTTGTACAATTCGTAAATTAATCTTAGGACCATTTAAAAGTCAATTAAATCCTTATGGAGTAATGTCCGCACAGCAAGTCGCGAAAGGGATTGTGTTTCTAGCGTGTCGGGATTTTCGCAATATTATCGTCACTGTGAATCCTTTGACTTATATCTTTTTTCCAATTAAGGAATTGAGTACCTGGTTGTACTATCGGATTTTTAGCAGTGAACAGTGAACAGTGAGCAGTGAGCAGTGAGCAGTGAGCAGTGATAAATACGAATACAAATACAAATACAAATATAAATGTAGAAACGATTTTACCGTTACATTAATTCCAAAATCCATAACTGCTCGCTGCTTGGTGTATTAAAAATGTTACTTCTGCACCCGCTTTCAGATTTTCTCGACACCGATTACCAAGTTGATACACTTGCTACTTATTACTATCAAGGATATAGGAATGGTGAATTACTACAGCTTCCCCGGACTTTAGAAGCAGAAGCGATCGCAATTAGTTTAATGCAGCAACTCGCGAGTAATAAAGTATATTCTCGTGAAGGGAAAATGTACGGGATATTATTAGTAGAATTACCAAACGGTGAAAAACGTATACTCAAGGCTTTTTCGGGGTTGCTGAATGGCTGTAGTCTAATTGAAGGTTGGGTACCACCAATTCCTGGTAGAGAACAAGTAGTGTTAGCAGAAAATCGCACTTTAGAAGAATTATCAGCGATTAAACAAGAAATTATTCAGCTTAAACAACTCACTCAAAGAAAACAACATGAAACTATAGCGCTACAGTTTACCAAACATTTACAAGAAATGAGTAAACGTCATCAAGTTAGTAAACAACAACGTCAGGAAAAACGTCAGCTATTCCACAAAACCTTGACGGAGGAAGAATTAAATATAGAGTTAGAAAAACTTAACGAATCTAGTCGTCGGGATGGAATTGAACGTAAATTACTCAAAAGACAGCGTGACGAAGCTTTACAACCGCTGCAAATAATAATTGATGGTGCAGATATCAAGATTCGGGTATTGAAGCAGCAGCGTCAAGAAATATCCCGCAAACTGCAAACGCAAATGCACGCAGCTTATTCAGTGATGAACTTTCTGGGTAATTCCTCAACTTTACAGCAACTGATGCCGCAAATACCAACGGGTACGGGTGATTGCTGTGCAGTTAAATTACTTCATTATGCAGCAGCAACGAATAAATTAAAACCATTGGCGATCGCGGAATTTTGGTGGGGAGAATCGAATCGCGATAAAGTCCAGGGACAATTCTACGGTGCTTGTGTGGAACGCTGTCAGCCGTTGATGGGATTTTTGTTATCTGGGTTGAAAACCTCACCCCCTTCCCTTATCAAGGAGAGGGGTGTCCGACGTTCCCTAATTAGCAAAGAAATTCCCGTTATCTACCAGGATGAATGGTTAATTGCTGTAAATAAACCCCCAGGTTTACTATCGGTTCCGGGAAGATATCATCACAATCAAGATAGCGTTTTGAGTCGCTTAAGTAATTTATTGCTCGATGGTGAAAATATTACAGCAGTGCATCGCTTGGATATGGATACTTCTGGGATTTTGTTGTTAGCAAAAGATCCAGAAACTCATCGGTTATTGAGTAAGCAGTTTGAACAAAGATTAATCAAAAAAGTTTATGAAGCCTTACTTTCAGGTAATTTATCTGTCGATCGAGGTCGGATTGAATTGCCGCTGTGGGGAAATCCCGAACATCGTCCTTATCAAGAAGTTAATTACAAGCATGGTAAATCTTGTATCACTGAATTTACAGTTTTAAGTCAAGGAAATTATACTCGCGTCGAATTTATACCTTTAACAGGAAGAACCCATCAGCTAAGAGTTCATGCTGCGGATACGGAGGGTTTGGCTATACCTATTTTAGGAGATAAACTTTACGGATGCGAAGTTAGAGAAGCGACTCGGTTACATTTACACGCAAAGGAACTAACATTTGAGCATCCGCATTCTGGTGAAAAGATACATCTGAAAGCAGAAACGCCATTTTAAATTTTCTATTCCCCATTCCCTTTCAAAGTATTTCCCAAAAATAGTAATTTACACTACAATATATCTTTCACCTTCATTATTGGTAAAAAACGAAAGAGAAAGGGCTTTTGCCAAAAATGTTTCATTTTTCTCCTTTCTCCCGTTTGTCTAAATATACAAATATTCAGGAGTTAAGCCGTGAGCATTGAGACTCTTGTTCAACAAGCTAACCAGTCATCTACCCCTTTTAATAAAGAAAGTTTTGACGAAGTTGTCATGTCCACCTATGGACGTTTTCCTTTAGCCTTTGAAAAAGGTGATGGATGCCGTTTGTGGGATACTGAAGGTAAAGAATATCTCGACTTTGTGGCAGGAATTGCTACCTGTACCTTGGGACACGCACATCCGGCATTAATTGAAGCGGTAACGCGACAAATTCAAAAAATACATCACGTTTCAAATTTATATTACATTCCCGAACAGGGAGAACTAGCGCGTTGGATAGTCGATCATTCCTGTGCTGATAAAGTATTTTTCTGTAATTCCGGTGCAGAAGCCAACGAAGCGGCGATTAAATTGGCGCGGAAATATGCTCATACCGTTTTAGATATTGATAACCCAATTATTTTAACGGCGAATGCCAGCTTTCATGGACGTACTTTAGCAACAGTTACCGCTACCGGACAACCGAAGTATCAAAAAAACTTTAATCCTTTAGTACCGGGATTTCACTACGTAGATTACAACGATATTGATGCAGTAGAAGCAGCAATTGGTGAATTGGATGAAGGTGATTACGCAGTTGGTGCTATTTTGTTAGAACCACTACAGGGAGAAGGTGGTGTTCGTCCTGGAGACGTAAAATATTTTCAAAAGCTGCGTTCGATTTGCGACGAGACTGGTATCTTGCTGATGTTTGATGAAGTGCAAGTTGGAATGGGACGTAGTGGTAAATTGTGGGGTTATGAATATCTTGGAGTAGAACCAGACGTTTTCACCAGCGCTAAAGGTTTGGGAGGTGGGATTCCCATTGGTGCGATGATGGCGAAGAAATTCTGTGATGTATTTCAACCCGGAGAACACGCTAGTACTTTCGGTGGTAATCCATTTGCTTGCGCTGTAGCTCTTGCCGTCTGCCATACTTTGGAAAAAGAAAATATTGTCCAAAATGCCCATCATAGAGGTGAACAGTTAAGATCGGGTTTGCAGGCGATCGCACAAAAATATCCCCAATATATTGCCGAAGTACGCGGTTGGGGTTTAATTAACGGCATGGAACTACAATCAGATATTGAATTAACCGCTATTGATGTAGTTAAAGCTGCAATGAACGAAGGTTTATTATTAGTACCCGCAGGTACCAAAGTTGTACGTTTTGTACCACCGTTAATCGTTACGGAAGCGGAAATAGATCGAGCCTTGCAAATTGTCGAACAAATTATCGCCAAATTGTAAAGTCATAAATAAATGTTTAATAGTGCGACCATCTTGGTCGCTTGCTAAAACACAATTACCAATACCCAATACCCAATTACCAATTACCAATTACCAATTCCCAATTCCCAATTCCCAATTCCCAATACCCAATACCCAATTACCAATTACCAATTACCAATTACCAATTACCAATTACCCATTCCCAATTACCAATTACCAATTACCAATTACCAATTCCCAATTCCCAATTCCCAATTCCCAATTTATATTTTGCTTTTAAATACTGATGCCAAAAGGTTTACATAGAAGTAACACAGCCATCTAATTTGTGATTTATGCTATGGTATTTCTAGAAGATTAAGTTCGGCTGGTCAGTTTGTTTAAGATTATGTGTTGCAGACTTCTCCGGATGTAATCTCCTCACATTGTTAATTCTGGAGACGTTGTATGTCGATTTACGTGGGCAATCTTTCCTATGAGGTTGCGGAAAATGACCTGAAAGAGGTCTTTTTAGAATATGGAGATGTCAAAAGTGTTTATTTACCACTTGACCGAGAAACAAGCCGTATTAGAGGCTTCGCATTTGTTGAAATGGAAAATGACGCACAAGAGGATAAAGCCATAGAATCCCTTGATGGTGCTGAATGGATGGGTCGTAGTCTACGAGTTAACAAAGCCAAGCCAAAACCGGAAAAAGGTGCGGATGGTGGTGGGAGATGGTAAGGGAATAGTGGTAAAGGATATAATAAAGGCGGTTCTATTCGATTAGAAAAATATTTAGCTTTTAAGTATGAAGGGCATACAAGAAGTTTGCCCTTTTTTTGCTCGCAGTTAATGTTACTGTTTACATTTGAGCATTAATTGCGATATTAGAGAGTGTTAGTTTAGATAGGAGAAAGAATGACCCAAATAGTTGTAGGCGAAAACGAAGGAATTGAATCAGCATTACGTAGATTCAAGCGTGAGGTTTCTAAAGCTGGTATAATGCCGGATATCAAGAAACATCGTCACTTTGAAACGCCCCTACAGAAACATAAGCGTAAAGCAATTGCTCGATCCAAGCAGCGTAAGAGACGTTTTAAATACTAAAGACAGTAAAATTTTCTAAAGTTTTCTTGATTTCCGCAGGAAGATGAGCTAAGTGAGTATTATGGTGGGTCAATTATCAGTCATCAATTATTCTATTAATAGTTGTTCATTGATAATTGTCTTCCCCTCTCTTAGGTTGAAGTGGACAGTAAAGGGAATCGGGAATTGGGAATTGGGAATTGGGAGCAGGTAGAAGAAGTAATATTAATTAATAGTACTTATTTAAGAATCCAATTATAAAAGTGCGATCGGGATTCTCAGCTTTTAAGAAATGAATATTTAATTTAACTAGAATAGTGCGTTCCGCTGCACTAACAGTACCCTATAATCTATACAGGCTTAATTTAACAGTATTAATTTTTGATGTTGCGATCGCGCAGTAAAATACTGTCACTGCCGGAGATCAATTTGGTGCAGAAATTCAATATTTTTCTGATTGCATATTAAATAATCAAGAACCAGAACCATCGGGAACTGAAGGTTTAGCAGATGTGCGTATCGTTCGTGCGATTATCGAATCAGCGCAAACAGGAAAGCCGGTAAAACTTGATGAATTTAAGGTAGAAAAAAGACCAACTGTTGAGCAAGTAATTCAGCTTCCTGCGATTGAAACACCAAAACATTTCGTTAATGCTGCTGATATGCAAGGTAATTCTTAAAGAGGTAATTGGTAATTGGTAATTGGGGATGGGGAATAATTACTAATAAATTTGGATGTAGAGACGTTGTAATATAGCGTCTTATTTCTTGTATATATAAATACTTAACTAATGATATTTTTCTCAGTAATAACCGCTAACTTTAATCTAAACCCTTGAGTCTTCAGGCTTATTTTGAAAATATTTCAGAGAATTCCTCGATGATATTTATACCAGAAATCCGGATAATAGTTATTAGATAATAAATACAATTTTTTTGAATAGCTCTTTAATAGTTGCGATTATATGATGCAGATTGCTGAATCGTAAAGATTTAGGCTGTATTTGAAAAGTGATTATTCAAAAAGGTTTGATAAAAGTGCAAATTTTTAATCATTCATTTAAGTAATAACATGAATATACCAAAGCAATTAACAAACTTCAATTCCTCTTTAATCGGTTCTAACCCTTTAGAAATAATCGATTTTAATGGAGTTATTTACTTCACTGCTGATGATGGAAGAAACGGTAGAGAATTATGGAAATTGCAAGCAAACGGTAATCCTCCTGTACGTGTCAGCGATATTAACCTTGGTTTTGCATCATCAAATCCTGAGAATCTCACAGTTGTTAACGGTACACTTTACTTTACTGCTGAAGATGCAAAACAAGGTAGAGAGTTATGGAAAATAAGTGAAACAGGTATACCCAAACTTATTGAGGATATTAATTTGGGTGCAAATTCTTCCAATCCTGAAAATTTCACCGTCTTTAATAATACACTTTATTTTATTGCCGATGATAACAAATATGGTAAAGAATTGTGGAAGCTTGATAGCTTTGGAAAACCACAGGTTGTTAAAGAAATTAACCTTTATTCTCAGTCTTCTAATCCTGCAAATCTGACCATTTTTAACGACGCACTTTATTTTACTGTTATAGATAACTCCAATCAAATGCAACTGTGGAGAACAAATATTACAGGAATTAACGAGCAAGTTAATAATATTTCGATTGCTTTTTCTAATTTTTCCAACTTCAACGTTGTTAACAATACACTTTATTTTACTGCGGAAGATAGATACAAAAAACCTGTACTTTTAAAAGTAGATAATCAAGGTAATAGTCAACCTATTAACTTATTTGGTAACGGTTACGATAATTTTTCAAATATCACCGTTGCTAATAACACCCTTTATTTTAGTACTACTGATAGCACCAATCGTCCATACCTATGGAAAATAGATAGTAACGGTAATGTTCAACAACTTAATAATTATGGTAGTTTTTTAAATTTATCAAATTTGTCAAGTTTGGTAGTTGTGAATGATATTCTTTACTTTAGTGGAGTTGATCGATACAACGGTTTACAGCTTTGGCAAATTGATAATAGTGGTTACACTAAACAAGTTCCTGGTACTTTTGGTAGCTTCTCAAACTTGTCTAATTTTACTATTGTTAACAATACTCTTTACTTTACTTCCGAAGATTCGCTACTGTGGAAAATTGAGAACGGTTACGCTCAATGGGTAAATGGAATATCTCCAAGTTCATCTATATCTAATCTAACTATTGCTAATAATACTCTTTATTTCAGTGCAACTGATGCAAATAATAATTCAAAACTTTGGAAGATAAATAGTAGCGGTTATGTAGAAACTGTCCGTAATTTCGATCAAATGTCGAATCCGTTAAATTTACAAGTTGTTAATAACACGCTTTATTTTACTGCTAGGGATAACTATTACGGTAGTGAACTATGGAAGATAGATAATGGCTTTGGTACGGAAACTGCGATACCTCTAACTAAAATAAACCTAGAAACTCGTCAAGCTCCATCTGATTTTATTAATGTTAACGGTACTCTCTACTTTACTGCGGAAACTAAAGATAAAGGTCGGGAACTGTGGAGGATTAATAATGGTGTTTCAGAATTAGTTCAAGATATTAATTTTGGTAATCGTTCGTCGAATCCGAAAAATTTAACTGTTGTCAACGGTCTTCTTTACTTTACTGCAAAAGCCGAAGATAAAGGTACAGAATTATGGAGGATTAATAACAACGGGATTTCTCAACTTGTCAATGATATTAACTTGGGTAATCGTTCGTCCAATCCTTCAAATTTAACAGTTATCAACGGTACGCTTTACTTTATTGCTACCGATACTTATGATAAAACACAACTGTTGAAGATAGATAGTGAAGGTAGTGTAAAGTCTGTTCGATTTAATAACTTTAGTAGCGATTATCCAGGATTAAATCCCCAAAATTTAACCGTAATCAATGGTGCGCTTTATTTTACTGCTGGTGAGGAGAATGCAGGACGATTGTGGAAGATAAATCAAATAGGTGATGCTGAAGCGATTCGTGACTATAGTTATAACAATGCAGCATTTAATCCTAAAAATCTAACTTTTATTAACAATACGCTTTACTTCACTGCTGAAGATGGACAATACGATAAACAACTGTGGAAGATAAATGAACAAGGTTATTCAAAGCGTGTTAATGATGTTAATTTTGCCAACAGTTCATCAAATCCGGAAAATCTCACAGATGTAAACGGTACGCTTTACTTTACTGCTACGAATTATAACGGTACAGAACTTTGGAAGATTAATAGTGATGGGAATCTACAGACAGTTATAGTTCGAGATATTTACTATGGTGCTGAATCATCTAATCCCTCAAATTTAACAGTCGTCAAAGACACGCTTTACTTTACTGCTGATGAAGGAAGTAATTTTACAGGTAGAGAATTATGGAAAGTAGATAAGAATGGTTTCGTAACACTCGTTAAAGACATCAATCCTGGTAATCTTTCTTCAAACCCAGAAAATTTAACGGTGGTTAACGATACGCTTTACTTTACTGCTACTGATAGTATAGGGAAAAAACTGTGGTGGGTAGATAATAGCGGTCAAGTTAAACCAGTTGTAAACAGCGGTAATAGTCCTTTTAATCTGTCCAATTTCACTAATTTTTCCAATTTCACTAATATTAATGATACGCTTTACTTTACTGCTACTGATAATGCTAGTAGAAAATTATGGAAAATAGAAAGTAATGGTGATGCGATTTTCGTAGATGATGTTAATCGTAGTAGCGGCTTTTCTGAAGATTTTAACTTAACTGCAATTGATAATAAACTGTACTTTGTCAAAGAGAATGGTTTCGATAGTCCGCAGGTATGGGCTTTAGAAAATCAAGCTCCCGAAATTAAATTATCATCTTACATTGCAAATTTTCAAGAAAACTATAGCAATAACTACCTGAGATTTATCGACCCGAATGCAACAATATTAGATCCAGATTCTGGAAACTTTAATAAAGGTAAATTAACCGTTCGGATTACCAATGGTGGTCATCTCGATGACCGCCTGGGTATTTACGGTGATAGTAGTATTAGATTAGACGGTAGAATCGTTAAGTATCAAAATATTGAAATTGGTATCCTAACTCCCAGCTATGGTGTAGAGGATATGGTAATTGATTTCAATGCTAATGCGACACGCGAAATTGTTCAGCGATTATTGCAAAGCGTCACCTACACTAACTTCTCTCGCAATCCTTCCACAACTCCCCGTACCGTGGAATTTATGCTTAGCGATGGTGACGGTGGTGCTAGTATTGTTAACAAAACCGTTAATGTCCAAGCTGTTAACGATGCTCCGTTTATTGGTAAAAATCAACTTCTGTACGATAGCAGCACTAATTTAGACCCAACAAAACCAAATTCCGCACCTGATGCTTGGTTTGAATATCAACAATTCGGTCCAAACGCTAACAAAACCTTAGTAAATGGTGGAATTAAGCTGACCTCTGGGAATGAAGCTTACGCTGGTTTCAACACCAGAACAATTCCGAATCTTGACCAAAATGAGGGTTATATTCTTAGCTTCAACGCTCAATTGCTTTGGGAAGATCATACCAGCTATGGTAATAACGATAAAAACGGAGATGGAAAAGCAGACAGAGCCGGATTTAGCGTTACTTTATTAGGTAGCGATCGCCAAGGTATTGAACTCGGTTTCTGGAAAAATCGGATTTGGGTACAGCAAGATGGTGTATTTAATCCGGGAACTTCTCAAGCTGCTAATATTGCAAATCCTTACCTGACTTTATTTACTCAAGTAGAAGGAGTCGATTTTGACACGACCAAATCTGTTAATTATGACTTAGCAATTTTTGGATACAGCTATACTCTTTACGCCAATAATACATCGATTCTTAGCGGTAGACTGCGGGATTACTCAGCTTACCAACCTAGTACTGAACCTGACAGATTTTTTCCTAATCCCTATAATAAATCCAATTTTATTTTCTTCGGTGATAATAATCCCTATGCTGGAGCAGAAGTAAAGCTGGGTGATATTTCAATTACAACTCATCCCAAATATTTAAGTCCCATTAATAATACAGTTACCTATAACGAAAATGACCCCGGTGTAATTATTGACCCGAAAATAACCCTAACAGACCTTGATTCTGCTAATTTCAATAACGGCAAATTAACAGTCCGTTTGATTTCAGGTGTTTTTAACGAAGACATTTTAAGCATTAAAAATCAAGGTAATGGTGTTGGTCAAATTAGTATCTCTGGTAATAGTATTTTATTTGGTAGCGATTTGATTGGGACTTTTCAAGGTGGGATTAATAATATTCCTTTGCAAATTAATTTTAATTCCAAAGCTACCCCAAAAGCAGTAGAAGCATTAATGCGTAATATTACTTACGCTAATAGTTCAGATAGACCTTCTACTTATCCGCGTCAAGTTGAATTTGCTGTTAATGATGGTAGCTTTAGCACTATCAATAAATCAGTAATTCGAGAAATTCGCGTTCAATCGATTAACGACGCACCCATAGTTGAAAATCCCATTGCTAATCAAATAATCGACAAAGATACAACATTTAATTTCAGCGTACCGAATAATACCTTTAAAGATGCAGATGCAGATAAACTGACCCTAAATGCAAGTTTGGAAGATAATTTACCATTACCAAATTGGTTAATTTTTAATCCTGAGACTGCTACTTTTAGCGGTACTTCCACTAATAATCTTGGTGCAATCAACATCAAAGTCACAGCAACCGATAATGCTGGTCTAGCTACCCAAAATATTTTTACTTTGACAGTTGCAAATATTAACGATGCACCTACTATTAATACAAATCAAAATTTTACTATCGATGAAAATAGTAGAGTCGGAAGTTTTGTCGATCAAGTATTAGCAACAGATGCAGATAAAAACACTTTATCAAATTGGACAATCACTGACGGAAATCTAGATATAGATAAGGATGGTAGAGCAGCATTTGCTATCAATAGAAGCGGAAGAATTATTGTTAACGATGCTGATGATTTAGATTTTGAAACCAAATCCAGTTTTGAATTACAAGTAACTGTCAGCGATGGGACTTTAACTAGTACTCCAGGAACTATTATCATTAACCTTAATGATGTTGCAGGAATTCAAATCGAGGGAACTTCCGCAGACGATAGGCTTAGAGGTTCATCAGAGGATGATACTATCAACGGTCAAGCAGGAAATGATTTTCTTTATGGATTTAA
>NZ_JAYGHM010000014.1:0-124766 GCF_034931125.1 Rivularia sp. UHCC 0363
GGCTAGCTGGGGTCGATGATAAATCCCTGAGAGCCGCTTTTATAAGTGCGGAACAGTTGCCTTCTCCATTAGCTACAAAGCTTATAGAGCATGGGTTTAATGCTGCGGAACAAAACTCCTGGTCGCATTTTGGAATTCCCGATTTAGCTGTGTCAACTGTGCTTGAATATTATGCATTTGATGCAGGTCGGTATAGTAAAGAACAGGCGAAATTAGCATATAAAGCCTTTGCTGCTGTGGGAATTCGTACTTGGATGCAGCAAATTAAGGGTTGGCAAGAATCAACAGAATACGTAAAGTCGTCACAGCCCAGTGTAAAAGATATTTCCGAAGCCATATCATCTGTATTTTGCATGGGAACAGTTGAGCCAAATCTCGTTCAAGGTTTGATTGCTAACGAAATTGGTAAAGCTTATCCCCAGTTGAAAAATCAGATGGAAGCGGTGAAACAACTGCTGCCAATGCCTGTTGAAGATGAGTTAATAACTGTTACTAACCTTGCCAAGTTGTATATGAAACGCGGTGGGAATAGATTAAGTTCAAATAATACCAACCAAGGTAATGCAAAAGTGATGAACGATATTTTGATAAGTCGGGGGATGCAAATTAGAAATCCGAACCTTGATGCTAAAAAGAATGGTCAACCTTTATATTTACCGACTGAGTTGGGTAAGCAGTATGGACAAGTTGTCTTGCAAGAAGCAAAAGGAAGCAATAAAACTATTCAGCAATTACGGTGGTTCCCATCAGTGTTAAGCGCGATTGATTAGAGTGCTGATTGATACGTCAGAAAAAGAGAAAAAGCATATCTCTAAGTTCTGGAGTTACCATTGACAGTGCTTTATCATCGGATGCGCGGCTGTCCCTGCCATCACAACTGAACTGCTTTGCTAGAGACGTTTCATTCATGACTTTTAACAGTGCGAACCTAAAGCCATCGAAATTCGCGATAAAGCTTGTGAGATAAGGAGTTGATGCCGCAAACCTGAGTTTTAAGTTAAGTTGAGACTTGGAATTCCCGATATTGCGATGCCACTGCAAAGCGGTAGCTTGCTTCCACGGAGGGCTACGAAGATGCGATCTCGTGGCACATTATTCTTATTCGCTATTTCACAAACGCTTGCTGAGATAGACTTTCGTTAGATATCGGAATTTCGATTTCTATTATGCGATCGCAACTAAGAGTATTGATACTTTTACCAAAATACGAACAGGAGTATCTTTCAGATTTTAAGGCATCTCTCGCCAATCTCCTGAAGGAATAAATGCAGCCCAATAGTAAGGATGCTGATATTTATCTCCTTGCAGCATCTCTAATTGCACTTGACGCAATGCTTCGCTACGTCCTTGTTTTTTCTCTCCTTTACCTAATACCTTCTTGAAATAAGCAACCATCAAGTCTTTAGTTGCATCATCTGCGACTTTCCATAAGCTAATTACCTGACTTTCCGAACCCGCAATGACTAAAGCGCGACGCAAACCATAGATACCTTCGCCAGTAGTGTCTTTACCTAAGCCTGTATCACAAGCTGACAGTACCACTAATTTTGTACCGAGAAGGTTTAATGATGTGGTTTCTAAAGCAGTAAGAATACCATCTTGATTACCACCACCTTGATTATTTTTGTAACCAGCCAGAACTAAACCAGAAAGTAGAAGAGGATTATCTTCAAAAGTATTGGTGGGAATGGCATTTTGGTTTTTATTATTTTCGTTTTCTGTTTTTGGGGCATTTTCAAAGAAGCCATGGGTGGCAATTAAGAGGAGTTCTGGACTTTTTAGTTGCTTAATTACAGCTTCACTGGCTTGAGTACCTAATAATGGTTTAACTCCTAAAATTTGAGAGATTGCCTCTGCTTCTTTGCGTGTACCATTTAAAGGAGGAAATTTTATCTTTGATAAATCAATTGAACGGGTGTTCTTGGGTTTAATTGCAACAACTTCTCCTTGTTTATCGAAGAATGGATCAGCCATAATCACTGGTGGCTGTTTGCTGGGATATTGGTTTTGTAATCGTAGTAAATCGCGTCCAGAGGTGAGGTAGGTGAAGGAATAATTTTCTACAAGGTAGCGGTTGTTTTCATCAACTAAGGCTTCAAAGGGAATGAGGTTGAGTGAAGCGTCAGGAGAAATTAAGATTTTACGTTTGTTCCCCAGAAGTTTGCGGATGGGTTGCATGACAAGTTTATCAAGGTCACGCGCAGATTCTTTTAATTCAGGTATGGAAGTGCTTGGTTCTGCATTTTTTGTACCTTGTAAAGACTTGCGGAATAATTCTAAAGGTTTTTCTATTTCCTTTGCTTCACCTAAGTCGATGGCGTTCGGTTGTTTATCAGTGGATGTGAGGATATAAGCTGCGTAACGGGGTTTGCCAAAACGTTGATTTTGCTTTGCTTTGGGGTTAAATGGTTGATAGCGTACTATTTCCACTAAAGCTGCATCAGCAGGGATTAATTTTTGAATATTTTCTAAATTAACTGGTTTAGATGAATTAGCGAATTCAGCGCTGCGACGACTTAAGTCGTCTTCTTTACGTTTTACTTTTTCTTCCAAGTCAGCAACTTGTTGACGATATTCCTCTGGGGGAAATTTCTCTGGACGGTTGTAAATGAGGCTTGCAAGTTGGTTATAGATATCGGAGAGTTCATCTATTAATTTCAGACTATCTTTATCATTTGTATGCTGGCGAAGAATTTGCAAGTTATTTGTCAAGACATCTAAAATCCGTCCTTTGCGTTGGAAGATGGTTGTGAGGGCTAAGTTTGCAAGTTTGGGGTTCTTGGGTGCAGAGTTTAGGTGTAAGGAAATAGTTGCGTTTGTAGTTCCAGAGATAGTTGCCATGTAATCGCGTTTTTGACGCTCGAACCCTCCGGATAGGTTTATAGCCAGGTTTTCTTCTTCTACTTCTAACCCCTGTTTTAGGAACTCTAGGGCGTTGGTAATGTTTCCTTGTTTTTGATAAAGTACAGCCAAATCATTTAAACTAGCTGCCACATCGGGATGTTCATTACCCAGGATATGTTTTCTCATTTCCAGAGCTTGTTTATAAAAGGATTCAGCTTCTGAGTAACGTCCTTGATTTACATAAAGTCCCGCCAAATTATTCAAGCTAGCTGCTACATAGGGATGTTTGTTGCCCAGGACGTGTTTTATCATCTCTAGAACTTGTTTATAAAAGGGTTCAGCTTCTGAGTAACGTCCTTGATTTACATAAAGTCCCGCCAAATTATTCAAGATAGTTGCCACATCGGCATGTTCGTTACCCAGCAGACGTTTTCTCATCTCTAGAGCTTGCTTAAAAAGGGATTCGACTTCTGAATAACGTCCTTGACTCAAGTCCAGTAATGCCAAATTATTCAAGCTATTTGCCACATCGAGATGTTCATTACCCAGGATACGTTTTCTCATCTCCAGAGCTTGTTTATAAAACGGTTTGGCTTCTGAATAACGTCCTTGTTTTTCATAAAGTCCAGCCAAATCATTTAAACTAGCTGCCACATCCGGATGTTCTTTCCCCAGGATACGTTTTCTCATCTCCAGGGCTTGTTTATAGAAAAGTTCGGCTTCTAAGTAACGTCCTTGATTCAAGTACAGTAATGCTAAATTATTTAAACTAGCTGCCACATCGGGATGTTCATTACCCAAGATGCGCTTTCTCATCTCCAGGATTTGTTTATAAAGAGGTTCGACTTCTGAATATCGTCCTTGATAGTGGTACAGTATAGCCAGACCATTCAAGCTAGTTGCTACGTCTGGATGTTCATTACCCAAGATGCGTTTTCTCATCTCCAGGGCTTGTTTATAGAAAAGTTCGGCTTCTGAATAACGTCCTTGATTTACATAAAGTCCTGCCAAATTATTTAAACTAGCTGCCACATCGGGATGTTCATTACCCAAGATGCGCTTTCTCATCTCCAAGACTTGTTTATAAAGAGGTTCGACTTCTGAATATCGTCCTTGATAGTGGTACAGTATAGCCAAACCATTCAAGCTATCTGTGACATAGGGATGTTCCTTGCCAAAGATTCGTTTTCTCATCTCCAGGGCTTGTTTATAGAAGAGTTCGGCTTCTGAATAACGTCCTTGATTTCGATAAAGTTCTGCCAAATTATTCAAGCTAGTTGCTACGTCTGGATGTTCATTACCCAAGATGCGCTTTCTCATCTCCAGGATTTGTTTATAAAGAGGTTCGACTTCTGGATATCGTCCTTGATAGTGGTACAGTGTAGCCAAACCATTCAAGCTATCTGTGACATAGGGATGTTCATTGCCCAAGATGCGTTTTCTAATCTCCAGGGCTTTTTTATAGAAGAGTTCGGCTTCTGAATAGCGTCCTTGAACTTTGTAAAGTCCAGCTAAATTATTCAAGCTAGTTGCTACGTCTGGATGTTCGCCTAAGATTTTTTGAGCAATAGCTAAAGCCCTTTCTGCAAGAGGAATAGCTTCATTGTATTTACCTTCTTGATAAAGCTGGACTACCCGTTGATTCAGTTTTTCCGCCTCTGCTAATTCTTCTGATTGAGTTTTTGAGGTAAAAGAATTTACTTCCGCAATAGCTATTTTTTGTATCACAGCCCAAGAAAAACAAGTACCAAACAAAATACCAATAAAAATAATTGCTTTCTTAATTCCAAGTTTAGACATTATCAAATCCTTATTAAAGCCCAAATATTGCCATAGTCACAGACTTAGAACAAACGCATATAGATAAGACTATTTAGGAAAAAGAATTTCATTTTGCAATTAATATAATTACACAAATTAAATAATGAAATATTTTCTGAATAAACGTCTTCAAAGCTAAAATACGTTTGCTCTAGTTTTATAGATAGAAGGTTGAGTAAGTTTTCGTCTGCTTAAATATTACGGTAGCGACCAAATCGTAATAAATTCTTTGCTGTGAAGAATTGTAGCTAGAGCTACGCATCATTAATTTTTTAGGTCAACGTCTACCAATATCACAAGCTCTCCAATTAGTTGCACTCAATCCAATAGCGACTGCTGCTATCCTCTGTCTTGATGAGCCATGATGATTCCGATCCCATACAGGTAAAGAATCTCCCAATTGATAGACTAATGCACCAATTTCTCTTATATCTTTTTTATCAAACACAATATTTGGAACTGCATTCATATATAGCCCTGCTAAACAATCAGCTTGCAGTTCTGTTACTACACCATTAGCATTGTTAAAGTTGAGAGCATTTTGCATTGCATGAGCATATTCATGTCCGATGATATAAGCTAGTGCAGCATCACCACCGTCACGATATGCCTTTTGAACCATATCAGTACTAATGTAAATAGAGTGGTCTCTCTTGCAATAAAATGCATTTCCCGATGGCATGGGACCACAACCAGTTCTCACACCTGGTCTAATTGGTCTATAGACTCTGGGTACAGCTCTACCACGATGAATATAAGCAACACCAGTGTACATAGATTGAATTACAGTATCAGGATCTAACTCTTGAGCTATTGATTTAGGCAAGGATAAAAGTTGGAGCGAAATAGTAGAGGTAAAAAAGGCTAAAACTCCAAGCAAATATTTCTTCGTAATCATTGCAATAATCTCCTCTAAAAATTTTGGACGAAATCTAAAAAAGACAAACTGAGCATATTAGCTTTTGAACTTTCTCATCTCTAAACCCTCCTCTTGAGATCATCAACTTTCTCCTGCAACTCTTGCACCTTCGCTGTATCACCCAACCCCCGATAACCAATCTGCGCTGCTTGATACCACCGCAAAGCATCCTGCAACTTGTCGAGAGAAAAATCTACTCCCCCCAAACTCGCTTGAATTATTGCTTGTGCTTCCAAATTTTTCTCAGTCTGCGCCAACTTCAGCGCAGTCAAATACCGTTCCCGTGCCAACAAATTTAACTCTACTTGCTGGTAAATACTACCCAAAAGTTGATAAACCGCACTGCTGCGACTACCTTTTTTAACTAATTCTTCCAACAAATCAATAGCATCCGCATTCAATTTATTACTGCGGTACAAATGCGCTAAAGCTAAAACATTCCCCTCACTCTTTAAATCTTGCTGCTGCAACTGAGCTATTTCCGCTTTTACCCGTTTACTATCTGCTTCACTCATCACAGTGAAACTTGCATTATCTTTATTTTCCGTAGTTACACCATTATCAGCAGTCACAGTTAGCCAATAAGTATAGCTAGGTTTAAGGGGTTCTTTACCCGAATAAACTACCTGTGGTTGATTTACCTCAGTTTGCCAATCTACACCCCTTCCAAATAGCCGCACTTGATATTTAGTTGCACCTGTTACTGCATTCCAACGCAGTTTTGGCTGGCTTGTCAAAATATTACTACTACGCGGACTAATTAAGTAAGGAATTGTCGGATCATTTCCTGCACGGGTAAAACTGGTAGAACTATCTATTCTTCTGAGAATGGTTCTATTAGAGCGACAACCTTGGGAAACAGAAGATTCTCCAGGAGAACGTACATTCCAAATAGATAAATTAGTACAAAATACCTTTGCGGATGCACCTTTTGTTAATCGTAATTTATCTGATGAATTAACTAATGTACCCACATTTACAGGTTTATATCCAGTCCAACGAGGACGCTTTATTTCAACTTTTCCACTTGTAGCAAATATAAAATTTAAACCATTTGTATCACTCAAAGCTGGTGTTGCTAGTACGGTTAAAGCAAAAGTAATAAGTGTGGTTATAGCGACAATATTTTTCTTCATTTTATTTCTTATGTAATTTTTGATGAGCAAGATACAACCACCCATCCTCATCTGGATTAGTTATAGAACCCAAATCAACACATTTTTTCCAACTTGACAAAGCCTGTGTGCTTGGTGCTTTCTGCTTCTCTAATACCTGTGCCATCAAACAATGTGCTACACCAGAGTTAGGAATATACTTGCTATTTTCCGGCTTTTCACTAATATCAATAGCTGTTTTAAGATGTAAAATTGCCTCGTCATATCTAGCTTGTTGAAGTCTCACCCAGCCGAGATTTTTAAACAAGCTATATTTAATTTCTGGCTTTTTAAAATCCGGATTCTTGGTAAAATTCAAACCTTGAGTTAATAAAGCAGCAGCTTCCGGATATTTTTTGTCTTTGATATATAAGCGCCCCAAATTATTATAAGGTTCTGCTGAATCCCCACCAATCGCAATTTGATATTCTTGCTTGGCTTTGTCAATTTGCTGCCATTCTTCATAAAGATTACCAAGGTTATAATGAGCGTCAGTATTATCTGCATTTAGAGAAATTGCTCGCTGATAATCCTGTTCTGCCGAACCAAAATTTCCCTTATCAAAATTATCTAAACCATTGCGGTTATAAAGATGAGAAATTTCCGGTAAACAAAACCAAAAGCTGATCAGAAATCCTGACGTTAGAAGATTTAAACCCAGCTTCGTCTCTTGGTGGTATTGCTTGGGAATCTTCTTACCCAGTATCGGAATTTTCTTATCGAATAATTTGGTAAACCCTTCCTCTCCAAATTTGGTGGTTTCGCTACTTGCCTGTAGTAAAGTTAGGATACTCGGTACAGCTACAGCCGCAACACCGATAAACCCCACTCCCCCACCACTCAAAAAACGAGTAGCAATGTTTACTAGAAAACTGATATTTGTAGCCCAACTAGCAAGCGAGAGAATCTTCCACAACCAATCCCAATTATCCCAAGGATGAGGTGCAATACTTTCCAACCTCCACCACCAAGCTTCAGCAGCAGGATGAATGCTCTCACGCCAATTTTCCCATGTTTCAGCTTGAATAACTTTGGTAATTGCTTCTGCCTTTTTCCTTAGTTCAGCATCTGATAAAATCAATTTGTTTAAGCTGCTACTAGGAATGTGTTTTGGTTCCTTTAAAGCTAATTGCACAGCATCCCGTGCATGGAAAACACCCAAAATCTGCTCAACTTCAATATTTGAGCTATCTAAACTCTTAATTGCTGCTTGATAACGTTCAAGTGTCGTATCTAACTGAGTGTTTATCATCTTATAGATACAAGGATAAATACTGACGTGATGTTTAAGTTCATCAACAGCATATGAGAATTTTCCGGATGTTTGTTTTTATCTAGTGACAAAATATACTTACTTTATAATTTAGATAGTAGTTAATAAATATTTATAAAGACAAGAAGAATTTCAATCTATTCCTGTTGTAAATTCTTGAGATGTTGCTGCTTAGCATCATGCTCAAAACTTTTCTTCTCATTCTCTGTAAACTTGCATACTTGTACGGGTTTTCCTTTTTGAACCTTATACAAAGTTCCGCGATGACTTTCCTCATCATCAACAATCCGCAGCATTTCTGAGGGTACATGATGAATAACTCGATATTTATCATCACTGAAAGTTGCTGTTTGTATTTCCTCACCAGTATTCGCGGGATTTTCTTTTAAACTCGCAAGAGCAAGTTTTAGCATCTGTTTTTCCCATTCTTCGCGTTTTACCTTCAGAGCAGCATCCCGAGGAACTGCTGCGCTAATATCTTTTTCGATGTGATTTTTAACATCGCTTACTTTTTCATTAATCGCTTTAACTTCAGTTAGTTGCGTGGTTAACTGTTTTGTTTGACTTTCAGTTTGATTAATCAACTGTCGTAATTCATTCAATTCAATTGCCATAAATTTAATTCTTTGTCCATCTTGTAACTGGTCGTACTGTAGCGGAAAGTTTAAATTATCGTTTATTCTAGCTGCTGTTTTCTGCTCTGAAACCTCTGTAGGTACGGTGACACAAAAGTAAAGTTCTTCAATATTGTCTTTATTCGCAATACCAATCAAGCTCTCGACACCAAATTTTTTATCAATTTCATCAGATAACTGTTTAAAAATTTCTGCGTCTATATTCTTTTCTTGTAAAAAAGATTCAAAATATTCATTTTTAATAGGTAATATACCTAAAGATGCTTCGTCATCATGCAGTAAACCTTGATTACTCTTCTCCTGATAAATTTCATTGAGAATGGGTTTTAATTCATCTAATAAACTTACTTTCTTGTCTTTAACTAAAACTTCTTCCTTAGTCCAAATGTACGGATATCGAACTGTTTGCGAGTCAACTTTTATATGAGCAATCGTTGCGGGCAATGATTCTAGTTTACCTTCAAACTTAAAACCTTCGACTTTAATACCTCTTGCATTCAATTTTTCGCTTAATATTTTGAATGATTCTTTATCAATTTCGCCCAAAGGTTTATCGTCAATTAAAGCTATTGGTTTAATTGCCTTCCCTACATTGTAAAGTTTAATTTTTATTATCCCTTCTTCACCCTTCCATTCTCTATCTGCTGCTTCATACTTTTTCAACTGTCCCACTTTCAATTGATTACCTTTGGTACTCGTGACAATTACCGATGCGCTCGCTGGAGATGTGATTTCTGCCGTAAAGGAAGTACCAATAGGTAACTGTGCTGATTCGCTGCGAAATACCCCTAACTTCTTATCTTCAGCTATCAGCCAACGTTTATTCTGTGTAGGATTTGCAGGGTCGGGGGCTTGTTCTATATTACACTCAACTTTTTCTCCTACCCATTTACGTCCTAAATGTTCGTTACAGGGTTTATGGGTTCCTACGATTGCAAATTCGGTAAATTGCAGTTGTTCTAATCTTCCAATTAATTCTTCTCCAAAAATAGCGAAAGCAGCTGATGTTTTCTTAAAGCCGTATTGTGCATCATCTTTACTCGCTGTTGATATTTGCCACATTGCAGCTGCTACTGCTTCTTTTTCGGAGTCGGAAATAGTTTCACGAGTCGTAGTTGCAAACTCTTTGACTTGTTTAAAAGCTGCTCTAACTTGACTGGGTGTTAATCCCGGTTCAATTTTTTTGGTTAAATTATTGAATTCGGTAAATGGTTTAATACGACCTTGGAATTTTTCTAAAGAAACTTCTGAAATATACCCCAGGTGTTTGCGCTGCTGTTTACCATTGCTTCTCAAAACTGGATTTCCGCGTTCATCAAATACAGGTGCGATCGCAATCCATTTATTGACAGTTTTATTAAATTCTGTTTTGTTTTCTACAAGTGCAATATTGAGTTTGCGGTTATCAAAAATATTCGGATGTTTTTTCTGAGCTAAACCAACAATTTCTATTTGACTACCTTGAGGATTGGCTGCAACAATTTTTAAACCTGGTGCTTGTTTCACTTCTCGGCTAATATGAATTGCTCGACGAATCAATGAATCATATATTTTCTTAATACTTACTGCTTTTTGTTTTTGTGCGGGTGTAAATTCAACTCCTTTGAAGAACGTTTGGAATTGTTGAGTTGAGCGCGGTACGATTGCGTTTTGTGCGAATGCTTGATTGGTCATTGTTGCCATCTTGTCAATAGCACCGTGACCTTTGATATTCATCGTTTTTTTGGTATAAACTTCACTCGACTTTCTTTCTTCAACCCACGGAGCAATATCGAAGCTTTTAAGAATAGTATTACAGGAATTAACTATATTATGGTCGGAACGATTGGCACTTTTACCTCTGTCAACTTCAATTTGTAATTGCCCTCCTAAAGTTCCTACAACATCGTGATAAAACTTACCAATTTTTTCTAAAAGGTTTTCAATTTTTGATTCGGGGATTGAAGATAAATTTTTCTTAGTTTGGTTTTGCATTTCCGGTTGACATAGCTGTGCTAATTCAACTATTTGCGTTCTGAGATTTTCTGGATATTGATTTTGCCGTTTTAACATTTCTACCGCAGCGCAGGAAATATCTTGAATGAATTTACTAGCTTCTTTAGGTGGAATTGAGATACATTCATTCTCAAGAGCAATTCCTTTCATGCATAAATTGGCAACCACACCAATTTTATTTTCCATCGCATCTAATGCTATTTGCTCAAAAGAACCTGTATATGATTTCTTTTCTGGTTTGATAATTTTAGAATAGCAGTTTTCTTTTAGTTGCTTTTGTTTAATCTCCGCTGCTGTGTGAGGAAAGTCAGATGAAAGTGCGATCGCCATTCTATCTCCGTCACAATCGGATAGCGAATGCTTCAATCCTTGAGGTGACATTTTAATTGTGCCAATGTCGTAGGGTTCGTTGGGTAAATGACGATTGATATAAACATCTACCGTATTAGAATTAGCTGTAGGACCGCGATAAATAATTAATTCTGCACCGTCTGGAAATTTAGGATAACAAACTTCATTCTTTTCTAAATCATGACAAGTTTGCGCCATTGCTGAGTCAAATTTGATAAATCTTCCCGTAGCGCAATCCATATACTGTTGGCGCAGATGTTCTTGAAGTTTATCTATGATTTTGGGATGTTCTAATATTTGACAGTGTTCTTTCAAATCCGCTTTGAGAATGCGATATATCAAGTTTTGTTCGCAATCATTTGACAAAAACATATCATCGATTAGATTTTCAATATCTCCCAAGTCTAAGCTTTCAAAATCAATCAAATCTTCCGACTCGGTTTGGGCTTGTATTTGTGCTAAACACTTAGCATCGATTGAATTAATATAATCTTGAGCTATTTTTCTGGGGTCATCCGCTATGTCTTTAAGTTCTTCCAAACGTCTTTGCAATCGTGGAAGCACATCACCTTCAACTCCTCTAGGAAAAGAATTCCAAAATTGAGCGCCCGTAGAGGTGATACCGTAATAAGCATTAGTTTTATTCCCAATTCCCATTTTCATTAAATACTCCCCAGGTTTAAGAGGAGCGGGGGAGGGGGTGATGGGGGGAGTGGGGGAATTAGAGGAGGGGGAGAGTGGGGGAGTGGGAGAGTGGGGGGATGAATCGAGTGAGGGAGCGAGGGAAATGGGAGTGAGGGATTGCTTTACTAAATTATTCTTTGCTTCTATAACTCCTGCATAATCTCGCTCTTTCCCTCTCTCTCTCCCTCTCTCACTCCCTCCCTCTTTCTCCCCCCCTCTCCCACTCCCCCACTCCTCCCCGGTTCTTCCCTTAAGCTGTTCGGTTGAAATCACCAAATCATACCCATTCCCTACCTGACTCAAATCCCGTGGTGCAAATGTACCTTTTCCTAACTGCCAAGTTTTATGAATGTCATTATTTATATCAAGCTCAGTACGTCTTTCTTTAATACCAAAACGGGTTTGAAACGGTGTTGCTTGCTCGTTACCTAAAGACTGGTGTAGCACTGCATCTATCTTTCCATCACCATCTCTAACTAATTTGATTGCTTCTGCATTTGGCATTACTCCACCGTTTTCTCCGGTTTGAGCATCCACTACTAATACTCGCAAGTTTTCCCGTTCCGAAAAGCTTTGACAGGGTGTGAACATATTTGAGCCGTATGCTGCACCGAAGTGGGGCTGGTCAAAAACCTTTTCTCGCAATTCTTCATCCATAAAATAGAAGCGATTATCAGCTGCAAATTGCAGAGTTAAACCTTCTGGAGTAAATTGCTTGAGGTCTTCTTCTGTTGTTAATCCCTGATATACTACTCCCAATTTGAAGGTGGCATTTGGTGCAAAATATTCTGCCAAACAGTGTTCGATTGTTTCTGCGATTGGTTCGTTGTCAGCGATAATTGGTTTACCCGTTTTTGTGCAGAAGTGAGAGAGGGTAATTGCCATAACTAATATATTTTAATTAATCATTTCTCCTTTAAAATTAGTTGTTTGTGCATTGATGCATAGTAGTTCTTTAGTAAAGAATCTTTCTATCACTAAAGTAGTATTTTTGTTCATATCTACTTGATATTTGTTTATTATAAGGATTAAGTAACTAGCATTTTTTGAGGAGATAAGGTTATGGATGGTGCGAAAAAAGTAGTATTACAACCTTCTGTGTGGGATACCGATAATTTGGGAGATTTAGTTGCTGAAGGGGTGTTAGATAGCGATGATTTATCTTTACAAGGTGTTGCTCAGGCGACTAATGAAGAATACGAGCGTTTAGAGCGGGAATGGCAAGAAGAAAATGAAGAATACTTAAATTCTATTGATTGGGAAAATGTCGGGGTCAAGTCTGAATTAGTTACGGAAGAAGAGGAGGAAGTTTTTTAAAAATGGTAGATAGTTAGGAGCATTGATAATCTTTGTAAATTATCTAGAGCTATTTTTGAGCTACACCACGATTAATAATAATTAAGCTCTTATCTGTAGTATGAATTTCAAAACTCAAACTATTTAATTACCCATGCAAGCCAATACTTTATTCACCTGAAGCGGTGTTTTCATCTGCTCAAAAATCGCCACAGCTTGCTGATAATGTTCTTTGGCTTTGTTTAATTCCTTCTTATCACTGTACAACTGTCCTAAATAGTAATAACTTTCTCCTAATTCATACTTTGCCCCTACTTTGGTAAAAAATTCGATTGCTAAATTTTGATAGTAAAACGATTTTTCCTGTTGCTGCATTTGACGATAAATATCCCCCAAGGTAGACCAGCAACGAGCGCGGTCTTGGGTAAAATTAAATGTTTGAGCAAGGCTAATTACTGATTCTAATGTTTCTACAGCTTGCGTATAATTACCAGTATTTCTTAACGCTAAAGCCGTCATATTCAAATCCCAGCAGGCTTGCCAAGGTGGAACAAAATCTTGGGGATGTTGCAAATAATTACCCGTAGATTTAATTGCATTTACTGTTTCTTCTACTTGTCCCAAACTTGAATGTAACAAAGCGACTTCACACCAAGAACTATTTTCTCTGGCTTGAATTATCGAGGATTTTTGCAATTGCGCTAATTCGAGTTTAGTTTGATAAGTCTTTAACCCAAGTTCGTATTCACCACCGATGTAGTAACATAATCCCATATCGCTGTAGGAGTTAAATTCCGTCCAAATATCTCCCGATTGTTTTGCCGATGTTTGCGCTTGGTGGTGATAAGATATAGCGGTTTCAATCCCATCTTCTAACAGGTAAGCGTGACAATCACCCAAGCAGCGATACAAGCTAGCTTCTCTATCTGACGAAACTTTACTTAAAAGCGTTTGCGCTAGCTGCTTTACTTCCCGAATGAATCCCCACGATAAAAAGTAGAGAAATAGTTCTTCTGGTAAAGCTGATATTGCTCTACGACGCAACACATCCCAAGCAGAATCATAATCTTGAATGCTTATAAAGTGG
The DNA here is from genome assembly GCF_034931125.1 of Rivularia sp. UHCC 0363. Lineage (NCBI taxonomy): Bacteria > Bacillati > Cyanobacteriota > Cyanophyceae > Nostocales > Rivulariaceae > Rivularia > Rivularia sp. UHCC 0363. Next base: position 14,060 of record NZ_JAYGHM010000014.1, read on the forward strand.
TGGTATGCTTCTAATACCTGTAATCCTTGTTGGGAAGTTTGAATTTGTTCGTTACTGTTAAACCAGTATTGTGCGATCGCTCGATGAGTTTGCTGCCATTGAGGACTATTTTTTAAGCGAGTTAGTGCAGCAGTGCGGATTCCTGGATGCATTTGATACTTGCCACGAGCAAATTGCACCAAAGAACAGTCATACAATCTTCTGGTGATTGCCTGCTGTTGTTCGGTTGGAACATCCCAGAGTAAAGATTTAACGCAACTATCGGGTAGCCATTCAATTTGCTGGTAGCGACAAGCTGCTAAACGACAAAGTAAGTCGTAGGCTTTTTTTGAATGAGCGTTTAATCGGTTTAGCTGATTATCGACAAGAAAGCGAAAGGGTTCGATATTCTTTAATTCCTGACTATTTTGTTGCCAAAATTCCTGAATATTTCCATCATATTGATTTTGAATTTCGCTGTACAGCAGTTTCATTGCATAAGCATTACCGTTATACAGTTCGTGCATTTTTTGCAAAGCTGTTGTATCTTCTTGTTGCGATTGACCAAAATATAGCTGCCAATCTGATAAAGTTAAACCTGATAAAACTTGAGTTTGAATATCTCTGATATTTGGTTCTTTTAATCTTTCTCTACTGGTAATTAATGTAAAACCTCGATTTCTTGAATCGGTTAAAACTCGCAACAGTTCTACATAGTCGCGGTAGTTATCTAAAAATAAACCATTATGTAACGCTGTTTCCAAGTTATCAACAAAAACTACAACTTTGGATTGACGTAATTTTTCACTAAGTAACTTTAAAGCTAGATTAAAATCACGGGGTATATCTTCCCCGAAATCCTGTTGTAACCAAGACTGGACAACTTTTTCCGCACTTTCTAAGTTTTGTAGTTCCAGAGCAATTTTAATATCCAACCGCTTGTCAAAATCGCATTGACTCAAAAATTTTTCTGCTAAAGTGGTTTTACCAACTCCACCTTCTCCAACTATCATCAAAATCCGATAATCTTGGGTATTCCAAGAAAGTAATTTGGTAATATCAGCAGTACGTCCAACCCATTTTGGTTGTGATTCAACAGTAATTTGAGGAATTAATTCTGGCATGAATTGCATAAATAGCATTTGTAACTCAGCCCAATTACCGCGTTTATCTTGACTCGTGACGCTAAATTTTTTATAAGCTGTTTCTAAATGCTTTCTGACAGTTGCTTCAGTTTTAATCCCCAAATATTGAGCAATGTCTTTGTTAGGTTTATTTGTAAGTTTGAGTTGTACAACTTGACGGCATTTGTCACCAAGCTTGTTATAAGTTGTTGTAAATTCAGTTTGATTCATTTTGAATAAAGTTAGTTAAGGTAGTTAAAATAAGTATCTTGAATAACTTTTGAGTCAGCATTTAATCTGTATCACGGTAAATACGGCTATTTTGCGTTACAGATATTTTGCCAAATTTAATCCTATACGTACTTACACTTAATGAATAGTAAAATCAGTAACTAAAATTGTGAAGAAATATGAAAAATACCTGTTACTTAGGTAACTTTAGTGACTACAAGCATTGAAATCAAAGATTTTGCGCTAATTTAACTAAGATTCAGTAAAAATACTAGCTCACAATTGTGAGGTGTTTTTTTATCGGTTTGTGTATTGCGGTTAAACAAAAGTAGGTATAAGATAAATCCGGTGTAGATACCGTATTTATCAGGACGCTTTGCATCACATTCGCCACTGAGAAGAAACTCCAGGCTATTGGAGTATGAGTTTGGAAGCAATTGATCGGGGTATCTCTGATTTGAAGTCGGCTTGATTTGTAAAGCAACGATTTCTTAATAAGCTTTGCTACTTAAGTGATTATGCTGTCTGACATTCCAAGGTGCAGAATGTAAATAATGAAATTATCGATCTAAAAAAATAGTGCAAAAAATATGAGTATTTATTGTTTATTCCAATCAATAAAAATCATAATTTGTATAGAAATTATTGGCTGAATATTTTCAATAGGTAAATGCAAATAAAGTAACGCTGTCTTTATGAAAAATTTACCCATTAAGTTATTTACTCAACATAAAAGTTGCAATTGTTACATTATTATCAAATTCATTCTCGTCTAATTACTCACAATGTTAGAAAACATCATGGATAAAAAAGTACAAATACAAGAAATAGCAATTACTATCGCGGCGAAAAATTTTAATCCGACTATTTTGAACCCAGATTTTTTGAGATACGGTGATTTAATCCCTGAAGATTGGGAATTAGCTCGTTCTCCTGTATATACAAAAACTGCTGTACAACTGATTTTTAAAAATGGTGTAGGTATTATCGCTCAACCAAATCGGATGGTTTTTGTAGAAGCACTTAATACCAAAAATTTGGATGAAATTGAAATACCACTAATTACGCGCAAGTGTATAGAAAAGCTTCCTAAACTTGATTATCAAGCGGTAGGAATTAATCCTAGAGGTTATGTTACTTATGATTCAAATGATGAAGCATACAGCTATTTTCATCAAACCTTACTAAATTCTGGGGAATGGCAAAATGTTGGTAATGCAAAAATGAACGCATCACTGCAACTCGCTTACAGTTTAGAAAGAGGTCAATTTAATTTAACTGTTAATCAGGGAATGCTGAACTTACCGGAAGATAAATCAATACCTATAGTATTATTTTCTGGAAATTTTAATTATGACATTTCTGGTAATTTACAGTCAGAGCGCTTGCAAGATTTGAATCAACTTGTTGAGAATTGGCAAAGTAACTTAGAAACTTTTAGAAGAGTTATTGATAAGAAGTTTCTGCAACAAGAAATTGAGCAGAAGAATCTAGCTTTGTTAAGTTAGTAAAATCAGCTTCAATAAACTCGATTTATTTGATAAACCGAGTTTATTAATCATGTTAGAAAATAGATTTATCAATACTTAATATTAACTACAGAGAAATTGCTTTATCTCGTTAATTTGAGCTTGCTGCATTAGTTTTTATTTCGACGGCTATTTAAAAATTTATCATTGCATTTTCTAAATACATCATCAAAATTCATTGGAAACTAGTCATGAAATTATCAGATTTGGTTGTTTCGGATGTTATCGCTTCAGATTCTGCTTTTATTGGGGAAGAAATACCAGTTTCTTGGACTGTGGAAAATCAAGGAGAACAAACTACTACAAGTTCTTATTGGTTTGATGAGATTTTCCTTTCTACTGATGAAAATCTTGATGAAGATGATATATTTATTAATGATTTTTATAAAGATAATTCAACAGCTTTAGAATCTCAAGGGATTTATGAGGTAAATACAAATATTTATATCCCAGCTGCAACACCAGGAAATTACTACTTACTGTTTGTCACAGATAATGATGATGACGAGACAGAAGCAGATGAAACAAATAATTTTTACTCTCATGCTATAGAAGTTAAATTTCCAATTAACTTTCCAAATATTGCTGGTAATATTTCTGCAAATAATGGTAGTATCAATGGTGTTTTAAATAGCGAAGATATAGAATTTGAGAATTACTATTATGAACTTTATCGGATAACTGATTTTAAGCCAGGGGATTTTGTTACTCTTAATCTGACTTCTCCTGAATTTTATACTGACTTGTTTCTATTTGATAGAAATACGCTGCAAGAGATTAAAATATATGATGACTTTGGTGGAGGAACGGATTCTCAATTAAGTTTCATCGCTCAGGATAATATTGACTATATAGTAGAGGTTTCCAGTGATGAAGATGAGGGTCTAGGGAACTATACTTTAAGTGCTACTAGTAAGAAAACACCAAACATTAACTTAAAAGTTACAGATGCTTTAGCATCTGATGTTATTACTTTGGGTGAAACCATCCAAATTTCCTGGACTGTTGAAAACCAGGGAACGGAAACCACTACAGCAAATGAGTGGTACGATGCAGTTTATCTTTCTGAAGATGAATTTATTGATGGTTCTGATATTGATATTACCTCTGAAGATACTGGAGATAATATTCCCTTCGCTCCCTTAGCAGGTGGAGAAAGCTACACTACTACCCAATCGTTTTATTTCTCTGATAATATTGGTATTGGCAATCGTTACCTGTTGTTTGTTACTGATGAAGATGATGAACAAGTTGAAACCAATGAAGCTGATAATGTTTACGCGCTTCCTATTAATCTGAGTAGACCTAATGCCAATATAGTAGGAACTATTTCTACTAAAAATAGTGTTATTACAGGTGCATTAAGTCAAGAAGATAGTAATAATCCCATTCGTATTGGTCACTTTAGCGACGATTATACCCTTACGGATTTTACAGTTGGAGAACTTGTCGTACTCAATTTGAATTCTTCAGATTTTGATACCTACTTACAGCTAATCAATGCCGACACTCAGCAGCTAATTTCTGATAATGATGATGGAGGCTCTGGACTTAATTCTCAGCTAACTTTTACTCCAGAAGAAAACGTTAATTATATAGTTAGAGTTACTAGCTTTGCTAGTAGCGCGACTGGTAATTACACTTTGAGGGCATCAGTAACTCCAGATTTGGTAGTAACAAATGCTATAGTTCCACAAACTGCTATTTTAGGTGAGACAATTGAAGTCACTTGGGATGTGACGAATCAAGGTAACGGAACTACTTTTAGTGAATGGTTTGATTATATTTATATTTCTAATGACACTGTTTTTGATAATACAGACACTTTTGTCAGCAGTTTTTCTACTACACAACAAATTGCCTTAGAATCTGGTAAAAGTTACTCGATTACGCAGAATATATCTATCCCAATAAATACTGAGATAGGTGATGGACGCTATCTGTTATTTGTCACCGATAATGATGATAATCAAGCTGAAACGGACGAAACTAATAATACTTTAGCAAAGCAAATTTCAATCAGTGCGCCGGATTTAGTAGTAGAGAATGCTACTGCTCCTGAATCTGCGATTTTAGGTGAAAGTATCAACGTATCCTGGACTGTGAAAAACCAAGGTAGCGTTACTGCGCCTAGCGATTGGTATGATTATGTTTACCTTTCTACGGATGATATTCTTGATGTAAACGATACTGCCATTAGTAGTTTTTGGGCAGGTGAAAATACTCCACTAGCCTCAAATACTGACTACACAGTTACCCAAGATATCACTATTTCTAAGAATTTTAATACGGGGAATTACTACCTGATTTTTGCAACAGATCGAGGTTTTTACTATAACGATACCTACGGCAACCAAGGTGAAACTGACGAAACCAATAATACTTTAGCAAAACAAATTTCAATTGGTGCGCCGGATTTGGTAGTTTCTGACGCAAGCGTAACAAGTTCTAATGTCGCGCTTGGACAAACCGTTTCCGTATCTTGGACTGTAACTAATCAAGGAATTTCTGAAGCACCTACTAACTGGAATGATTACATTTACCTCTCTGATGACCAAATTCTTGACAACAACGATACACTTCTTAACAGTTATGGAGCGCGAGAAAGCACCCCATTAGCAGCAGGCACTAGTTACACAGCTACTCGAAACGTTACAATCCCTACGCAGACGGCAACAGGTAATCGCTTTTTATTATTTGTTGCAGATGGTTCTAAGTTTCAAGGTGAAACCAACGAAAATAATAACGTGTACGCAGCAGCTATCACCTTGGGTTTACCAGATTTAGTAGTATCTACTATAACTTCACCGGAACAGGTATCATGGGGCGAGACAGTAGAAATTTCCTGGACGGTAGAGAATACAGGTGATTCGGTTGCACCTGCTGATTGGTATGATTACGTATACATTTCCGATGATGAGATTCTTGATGATACGGATACAACCGTAACTTCTTACTGGACAGGTTCTAATACTCCCCTTGCTCCTGGAGATAGCTATACCGCTACACAGAATATCAATATTAATAGTTCTCTGGGAACTGGCGATCGCTATTTATTATTTGTTGCAGATAGTTCTAAGTCTCAAGATGAAACCGACGAAAGTAACAATGTCCAAGCAGTAGCAATTAATATATCCGCACCTGATTTAGAAATCATTGCTGCAACAAGTCCAACATCTGCTGCTTTAGGTGAAACTATAGAGTTGTCTTGGACTGTAACTAACCAGGGTAATGGTGCTGCTGTTGCTGATTATTTTGACTACGTTTACCTTTCCGATGACCAAGTATTTAATGAAGGTGATTCCGAACTTAGCAATACTTTCGTTACCAGTTATTGGGCAGAAAATGATACACCTTTGGCAGCAGGTGGTAGTTATACAGTTACTCAAAACGCAGTCATTCCTGGTGAGACGACACCAGGTAATCGTTATTTGTTGTTTATTACGGACGGTTCTAAGTCTCAAAATGAAGCGGATGAAAGCAACAATGTCCGAGCGGTAGAGATTCAACTAGGGAATTCGGATTTGGTTGTTAATAGCGCGATTGTACCTGATACAGCGAATGAGGGTTCAACCATTGAAGTTTCTTGGACTGTCAGGAACCAAAACATTTTTACAGCTTCAGCAGATTGGTATGATTATGTCTACCTTTCGAGCGATGCAACCTTGGACAGCTTGGATACGGTTCTTGCAAGCCATTACATTGACACACAAACCCCATTAAAAGGAGAAACTAGCTACACTATTACCCAAGATGTCACACTGCCTAGTACAGCTACACAAGATAATTATTATTTGTTTTTCGTTACAGATAATAATAACTATCAAGATGAAACTGATGAAACTAATAATGTTTTAGCAAAGCAAATATCAATAAACTCACCTGGTATTTTATCCTTCAGTGCTAGCGAATTCAGCGTTAATGAAGATGGTACTCCGATTGCTGCTGTTACTGTAACACGCACTCAGGGAAGTTATGGGGAAGTTAGCGCGACGATTTTCTTAAGGGATATTAGTGCAACCGCGCCTAGTGATTATAATAACGATCCAATTATTGTCACCTTTGCCAATGGAGACGCTACATCTAAAATAATTAACATTCCTGTTACTGACGATACTTTTGCTGAAGGGACAGAGACAATTAATCTTACCCTTACAAATCCAACAGGTGGTGCGACTATTGGGAATCAAAATGCTGCGGTTGTGGCGATCGCCGATAATGACATTGAACTAAACTTTAGTACAGGCAACTATACTGTCCGTGAAGATGGAACTGCGATTGCTAACATTATCGTCACTCGCGCAGGAAAGTTAACAGGAGAAGTAAGTGCTACGATTAACTTCACCGATGACACAGCGAAAGGTTGTGCTTGTGCGGCAAGTTCGGTTAATAATGACTTTTATAATGGTTCATTTACCGTAACTTTAGCAGACGGTGAAGCAAGTAAGATTATCCCCGTTGAATTAGCAAGTTTAGGGGGAAGCAACGCTATCCGCATTCGTAATGATTCCAAAATTGAAGGAGATGAAACATTCTCCATTAGTCTTACCAACCCCACTGCTGGCGCAACCATTGGTAATCAAGGTACTGCGGTAATTACAATTTTGGATGATGATGTAGAACTAGCTTTTAGTGCAGTTAATTATAGCATTAAAGAAAATAGGCAGGTTATAGCGGCTGTTACTGTAACCCGTAATGGAAGGTTGATAGGGGAAGTGGGCGCTACTATTACGCTTACCGATGAAACAGCTACTGCGCCAAGTGATTACAATAACATTCCAATTTCTATCACCTTCGCTGAGGGAGAAACTAGCAAGACAGTTGAAATTCAGGTTAATAACGATATTCTTGTAGAACCAGATGAAACCGTTAAGCTAAACTTAACCAACCCAACGGGTGGAGCAACAATAGGTACTCAGAGTACTGCAACCTTGACCATTGTTGATAACGGTCAAACTCCCACTTTACTCCTATCAACTAATAAAGATACTTTAGCCGAAAATGCTGGTAATAACGCCGCAGTAGGTACTGTTACCCGTAACATCGTTACTGATGAAGATTTAATTGTCACATTAACTTCTAGCGACACAACTGAAGCAAGCGTACCTGCTCAAGTCACTATCTTAGCTAATCAAGCTTCTGCCACTTTTAATATTGATACGATTGATGATGGAGTACCTGATGGAACGCAAACTGTTGATATTACGGCATCAGCTACAGGCTTCAGTAATAGTTTTCGTACAATTGCGGTAACGGATATTGATGTACCGGATTTAGTAATTTCTAACCTTGCTGCGACAACACCGTTATTAACCTCAAAACAAGCAAGTTTTGTTTATAAAGTTGAAAACAAAGGTATAGCAACAGCTATTACTACTCCAGAAAATCCCTTAGTAAACAGAATTTACTTATCAAAAGATACTCAGTTAGATAGTCAGGATCAGTTACTAGGGGAATTTAATATTACTGCTAATATTCCCATTGGGCAGTTCTACGAACGAAATGTAACTTTCTTTACCCCTAAAAATGTTGGAACTTATTATCTAATCGGAAATACTGATGCTACCAATATTATTCCTGAAGGAGGTAGTTTTGGCGAAAATAACAACACAGTTATTAACAAGATTGATGTTTTACCAGCTTATCGTGCTGTTGTCTCTACTGATACAGAATTAGGAATTGCCGGACAACCAGTGGCTCTGCGCGGACAAGCGTTAAGTAATATAGATAATTCACCAATTTCTTTTGAATTTGTCACCATTGCAGTTAAAAATAATGGGATTTTAAGAGAATTAAGCGCCTTTACAGATGCTGATGGTAATTTTGCTAAGGTGTTTAATCCTTTACCTGGAGAGGGGGGAACTTATCAAATTAATGCCTATTTCCCCAATAATCCGAATGAAGATACAGCAGCAGAAGATAGTTTTCAACTCTTAGGAATGCGTTTTGGTAATAATAGCGCGTCTCATAAAGTATTTGCAGATAAGACATTTACTGCACAAGCGAATTTAAAGAACTTGACAGATGTTGCTTTAAATGGGCTTACTTATACTGTTGAAGATGCGCCGAGTAATTGGAATATTCAAGTTAATACCCCTACAACTTTGGCGAGTTTGGGTGAAAATACCATCAGTTATACCATAACTGCACCTAATGATTCCGATGTTACTCAAGATACATTTAATCTTAAACTCACTACTACAGAAGGAGTAACGGCGACTTTACCAGTTAACGTTAATTTGAAACGAACTATTCCGAATTTGGTAACTTCTGTTAATACTCTTACCAGTGGAATGTTACGAGGAAATCAAAAATTCGTAGAGTTTGAAGTAATCAATGACGGAGGAGAAACAGCTAAGAATATTCAGGTTGTGCTTCCTAATGCACCTTGGTTATCTTTAGCTTCTCCTGCAACAATTTCTGCTTTGACTCCTGGTGAATCTACGAAAGTAACCCTACGGTTAGCCCCAGATGCAAATTTACCATTAACTGAATATCAAGGTAATCTTTTCTTGGATGCAGAGGGAAATGATGGTGATTTATCTTTACCGTTTAATTTCCGGGCTGTAAGTGATGCAGTAGGTGGAATCAATATTAATGTTGTGGATGAGTTGTTTTTCTTTACGGAAGGCTCACCCAAGGTGCAAAATGCCAAGATTACATTAGAAGATGCATTTACTGGTACAGAGGTGTTTTCGGAGACTGACGCGGATGGTTCTCTAACGAAAACTGATTTACCGGAAGGTTATTATAAACTTAAGATTAGCGCCGATAAACATGACCTCTACGAACGTAATATTTTCATTAGCGCTGGTCAAACAGAAAATATCGATGCATTTATTTCGCGTCAAACAGTTTCTTATATTTGGACGGTTACACCAACAGAAATTCAAGATGAATACAATATTTCAGTCGAAACTAAATTTGAAACAGATGTACCTGTACCCACAGTTGTAATAGAACCAAGCTCTCTAGACTTTGCCGAGCTAAAAACTGTTGGGCAAGTAATGCAAGTCGCTCTTAAAGTGACTAATCAGGGGTTAATTTCTGCCCACGATCTAGCCTTGAGTATCGGCACTCATCCATTTTATCAAGTTGAATCATTAGTTGATAGCGTTGATGAACTAGCAGCAAAAAGTTCAATTACTATCCCGCTAAAAATCACTCGGATTGCTGATTTTGATACTTTAACGCCTAATAATGGTGAACTAAGAATATCCTCTACAACAATAGATATTCCATGTTTTTTACCTACGGGAATTAGTTATGACTACGAATGTAATGGAGTGAAAATTGAAAGGGCAGTACCCGTACCTATTTTTAATGTTGATGGGAACTGCGGTCAGTTAGAAGTTTTACCTCATGGACTTATTTTCCCATTTACAGGTAGTGGTAGTGGAGGTGGTAGTGGCGCTGGGGACAATGGTGGTGGCGGAGGCAACAGTGGTAGAAAAAGCATACTTTTCCCAACTGAGGTTAATCTTACATCACCAGAAAACTGCGATCCTCGCACTGAGAAACTTAAGCAAGCTACTGCTAATCTTTTACTCACTGCTGGTAGTTATATTCCTGGACCAATTGGGTGGGCATTTAAAGTCTCATCGGTTTTTATTGCCGTAGCAAAAACAGCCAATGGCAAGCCTGATGACTTAATAAAAACAGGTTTACAAGAAGGAGTTGATGGCATCAATGGTGAAAAAAGTACAACCAAAACTAAATTTACTAAAGCAGCTGGTAATGTTGTTAAGGGTTTAGGGATTTTTATTGATGTACTCGACACATACAACAACTATAAAGACGCTCTTTCCACTCCTTCTACTCAAAGTGAGTTTTCTGTCAGTGCTACTGTCTCACCAATCAACCAAGGGGTTGAAAATCTACAATTATCCATAGAACGTCTATCAAAACTTTATGACTCTTGGCAAGCATTTTTTGGTGATGAAGCTTGGATGAGTGCGATAACATCTCCTGAATTTACTGAATGGTTTGCTACTTTTCTGGCTAATACCCAATTTGGTGAAACAGATCCCGTAAAAATCTCCGATGTAGAAAGAGATGAACTATTAAATCTTCCTCTACCTACCCCCATCACTGGTAGTGATGTCAATAAATTTATTGACCGATGGAATCGAACTATTGATTATTGGAGTTCGGGAATAATAAATTCAAGCGATGTACCAACAGGTCAAAGTCAAGACTTTTTAGCACTTGACCGCATCGAACCGATTCAAAATGCTTTAGATAAAGCAGTTGAAGAGACTCAAGCAGAAGGTTATATCGATATTATTGATGCTATCACTCAAAAAGCAGAAGAACTAGAAGACGCATTGAGTAACGATGGTGGTGTCTGTGCCAAAGTCAAAATCAAAATTGACCAAGAAGCTGTAATGACCCGTTCTGCTTTTCTTGGCGAGTTAGAAATCGACAATGGCAATTCTACTAAGCTTGAAAATCTTTCCGTCACGCTCCAAGTTAAAGACGCAAACGGTAATGTTGTTAATGACCTATTTGGCGTTACTAACCCCACCTTAAAAAATATCACTGCTGTAGATGGAACAGGTATATTAACTGGAGATAACCCCAATACACCCGAAGATGAAGGCATAGGTAGCGCCCAATGGACATTCATTCCCACAAATCTCGCTGCACCTGAAGTTCCAACTATATACAGCATCGGCGGTACACTTTCCTATACCGAAAATGGTCAAGTTATTAATGTTCCTCTGCTTTCCACTCCTGTCACTGTCTATCCCCAAGCAGAACTTTACCTCGACTATTTTCATCAACGGGATGTCTTTGGGGATGACCCTTTTACCGACAAAATAGAAACTTCTGTTCCCTATTCCCTCGCTGTTTTAGTTCGTAACGAAGGAAAAGGAATTGCCAAAGACCTCCGTATCACTTCCGGTCAACCTAAGATTGTTGAGAATGAGAAAGGGTTATTAATTGATTTCAACATCATTGGTTCCCAGGTAAATAATCAAGACGTTACCCCATCTCTAAGCGTCAACTTTGGCAATATCGAAGCTGGAGAAACAGCCGTTGCCGATTGGTTGCTCAAATCTTCTTTGCAAGGTAAATTTACTGAATATAAAGCTACCTTTGAACATATTAATAGTCTGGGTAATCAAGAACTTTCCTTAATCAAAGAAGTCAATATTCACGAACTCACCCGCAAGGTAAAAGTCACTCATTCCAACCCCGACGACCTCCCAGACTTCCTTGTTAACGATGAATTTGATGCAAATTTATACCCAGATACCCTTTACTTCAGCAGTGGTGGTACTGCACCCGTTACGACTATTCCCAATGTGACTGCTGACGGAAATGCCAACAATCTTGATTTAGAAGTTCAAGTTAGTACCAGCGTTGATAGCGGTTGGAATTATATTCGCTTAACAGATCCCGGTGATGGACAATTCGAGATTGAACGTGTATTACGAGGTGATGGCACAGAAATCAATCTCGAAAATATTTGGACAACTGACCGTACCTTCCCCGCAACAGGTCGTCCTATTTACGAAAATATACTCCACTTACTCGATTACCACGAATCGGCAGAAAACACAGACTACACGATTATTTATACTTCCGGCGGTCTTTTTGTTACCGATATCGTTGATGTCACCCCAGATCCTCGTTCTACTTCTGTTAACGCTATTACCGTTGAATTTTCCGAAGCAATTAAAGCAAATACTTTCGACTACAACGACCTTATCTTAACTCGTGATAGTAGTTCTAATCTAATTACTGCTGGAGTTACAGTTACTCCTTTATCTGCTACTAACTATCAAATTACAGGATTAGCAAATCTCACTGGTAGTGATGGCAACTATGAACTAACTGTTAATACTACTGGAATAGAAAACTTAGACGGAAACATTGGTACGGGTTCACTGACGGAAACTTGGCTAAAAATCGCTACTGGCGACCAAGATAATACGCCACCGAACGTGATTAATATTATTGACCTCCAAGTAAATCCGCGCAGCACACCTGTCTCTTCACTTGATGTTACTTTTTCCGAAGCCATTGACCTAAGTACATTTAGTTTTGAAGATATTACCCTGATTCGTGACGGTAGTTCTAACATAATTACCAGTGGGGTAACAGTTTCTTTTGTCAACAATAATTCTTACCGAATTAACGGTTTAGCTGGTTTAACTACCGCAGAAGGAAACTACAGTCTTACTGTTAATGGAAGCGGTATTCAAGACTTAGCGGGTAATACAGGCACAGGTACTCAGTCCGAAACTTGGATTATGGATACCAATGCACCAATTGCACCTACAAATATTGTTATATCGGGACAAGCTATTAGTGGACAAACTCGGATTAACACCACTACTCCTACAATCAGTGGAGACTTAGGGGAAGCTAACTTAAAAGTTTTCTTTTACGACAAAACCACTAATCAAAATCTGGGACAAGCGACTGTTACTGGTACCACTTTTAGCGGAATAGTTCAATTTTCTTCTCCTGGGGCGCGTGAAATAGAAATTCGAGTCCAAGATCCTGCTGGAAACACTACTAGTACTCAGTTAAATCTATTTGCCGATACTATTAAACCCACTATTACTGAATTCCTCAATGTTCCCAGTAGTACTTTAGATCCAATAAATTCTCTGGATGTTCGTTTTTCTGAAACCATTAATCCGAACACCTTTGATCGAAACGACATCTCCCTTACTCGTGATGGTACAATTTTAACCCTCCCCGATACGGTCACTATCGAATATCTTTCCGGTAGCACCTATCGCATTAATGGCTTAAACGAGTTAACTGCAACTCCTGGTAATTATCAACTCAAGGTGGACGCAACCACTATTCAAGATAATGCAGGGAATAGCGGCGATATTGCCAAAACAATTTCCTTCACTATTTCTGCACCGCCAACCCCCGGCATCATATTTACACAAACTAACGGTAGTACAGTGGTAAGTGAAGCTGGCAATATTGATACCTACACCCTTGCTCTCAGAACCCAACCGACTAAAGATGTTACCGTTAACTTAAGTATTGACGACCAGATTATAACTGATAAAACTAGTCTTATCTTTACCGCTACTAACTGGAATATTCCTCAAACAGTCACCATTAGTGCAGTTAACGACACCATCCCCGAAGGCGATCGCAGTAGTATAATTACCCATACGATTAGCAGCAGTGACAGCAATTACGATAGTTTAACTTTGCCCAATATTAACGTTGTCATACAAGATAACGATGTCGAAATTAGCGGAACCGTTTGGAATGATATTAATGGTAACAAAGTCAAAGATACCAACGAACCAGGTTTACCAGATTGGACAATTTACCTAGACACCAACCAAAACGGTGAGTTAGATAATGGTGAAACTTCCACTCAAACCAATGCTGACGGTAATTATAGCTTCAATAACCTAGTTCCCGGAACCTACACCGTTGCCGAAGTTATCCAATCGGGTTGGCAACAAACTTTCCCAGGTAACAGCAGCGTCTCGCCAGAATCAATCACTACAAGCGCTTCAAATGCTCCCATCTATACACCCAGCACCTCCATTACAACTACCAACACAGCTTTAACCACAACCGCAAGTTCTTTAATTAACCTTGATGACTTCCGTAATGACTCTCGCTTTACAAATATCGATGGTAGTGGCTTTGTATCAGTAATTATTGATACTGGCATTGACATTAACCATCCCTTCTTTGGTGCAGATAGCGACGGTAACGGTATTGCCGATCGCATTATTTACCAATACGACTTCGCTGATAACGATGCCGATGCTAGCGATATTAACGGTCACGGTTCCCACGTAGCGAGTATAATTGCTTCTAGCGACAATACCTACACTGGTGTTGCTCCCAAAGCCGATATTATCGCCCTCAAAGTTTTTAAAGATAGTGGTTCTGGCTACTTCCTAGATTTAGAAGAATCTCTCCAATGGGTAATTGACAACGCCAACACGTATAACATTGCCAGCATTAACCTCTCCTTGGGTGACGAACAAAACTGGAATACAAGCGCTTCTCATTACGGAATTGGTGACGAACTCGCAGCCTTAGCAGGAATGGGTATAATTGTCACTTCCGCAGCCGGTAATAACTTTGCCAAATTTGATAGTCAACAAGGACTAGCTTACCCCGCAGCCGACCCCAATGTCATAGCAGTTGGTGCAGTTAGGGAAGACACAGACCAAATTGCAGACTTCTCCCAACGCGATGAAACCATGAGCGATATTTTTGCTCCGGGGATTCCCATCGAAGCCGCAAACGCCAATGGTGGTGTCACAACTAAAGGAGGAACATCCCAAGCCGCGCCTTATATTGCCGGAATTGCAGTCCTAGCGCAGCAAATAGCTACCCAAGAACTTGGTCGCAAACTTACTATCGGTGAATTCCGCTATCTCCTGGAAACCACCAGCGTTACCATCAACGACGGGGATGACGAAAACGATAACGTTATCAATACTGGACTTGACTTTTCCAGGGTTGATATGCTGGCACTTGCCGAAGGAATACTCAACCTCAACAGCACAATTTCAAACCCAGATAGCGTTCAACCAGATACTAACTCAGATGACACACCATTATTTATTCCCAATAACGTCTCAGGGTTTGTACATACAGTTACTGTTAATTCCGGTGAAACCGTCACTGGTATCAACTTCGGCAACCAACAAGTTAACCAAACACCAGAGATAGCTGTTAACAAAGGTTTAACTCTCAACGAAGAAGGTACAGCAGTTATTAGCAATCAAGAATTGCAAGTTACCGATGTAGATAATACGGCGATTGAGATTACATATACACTGACTAATCTACCCGAAAACGGAATTCTTCGACTCAACGGTACTCAATTAGCAGTCGATGATACTTTAACCCAGGATGATATCGATAACGAACGACTGGAGTACGTACATAACGGTAGTGAAACTAACAATGATAGCTTTAGTTTCAAAGTAACAGATGGCGAAGATGGTAATATTGACAGCATTGACTTCCAGATTACCGTTAACCCAGTTAACGATGCACCAACTTTAGAAAGTGCGATCGCTAATCAAACAGCAACTGAAGATAGCGCTTTCAACTTTATTATCCCAGAAAACACATTTAACGATGTGGATGCGGGAGATGAGTTAATATACTCTGTAACCTTGGAAGACGATAGTGCATTACCAATCTGGTTAACTTTTGATGCTTCAACTCGCAGCTTTAGCGGTACACCCAGTAATGAAGATGTTGGTAATCTCAATATCAAAGTTGTTGTCACAGATAAAGCACTTACAACAGTTAGCGATGTATTTACCCTAGAGGTAGAAAAAATTGACGATACATCTACCAATAATCCTCCTACACTCAATCAAGAAATTTTAGATGCGATCGCAACGCAAGACGCAGCATTTACTTTTACGATCCCAGAAAACACATTCAACGATGTGGATGCTCTCGATGAGTTAACTTACTCTGTAACTCTAGAAGATGGTAGCGAATTACCAAGCTGGTTAACTTTTGATGCTTCAACTCGCAGCTTTAGCGGTACTCCTATTAACTCAGACGTTGGTACAGTCAAGGTTAAAGTTGTCGTAACCGATAGCTTTGGAGAAACCATCAGCGATAGCTTTACGCTGGAAGTCGAAAATACTAATGATGTACCAACTTTAGAAAGCGCGATCGCAAATCAAAAAGCAACTGAAGATAGCGTTTTCAACTTTATCATCCCCGATAACACATTCAACGATGTGGATGCTCTCGATGAGTTAACTTATTCCGTAACCTTGGAAGACGGTAACGCATTACCAAGCTGGTTAAGCTTTGATGCTTCAACTCGCAGCTTTAGCGGTACACCCAGTAACTCAGATGTTGGTAATCTCAATATCAAAGTTATTGTCACAGATAAAGCACTTACAACAGTTAGCGATGTATTTACCCTGGAGGTAGAAAAAATTGACGATACATCTACCAATAATTCCCCTACCCTCAATCAAGAAATTTTAGATGCGATCGCAACGGAAGACGCAGCATTTACTTTTACTATCCCAGAAAATACATTCAAAGATGTAGATACGGGAGACGAGTTAACTTACTCTGTCACCTTGGATTCGGGTAGTAACTTACCTACTTGGTTAAGCTTCAATCCAGAAACTCGCACAATCAGCGGAACTCCTATTAACGAAAACGTTGGTACACTCAATATCAAAGTTGTAGCAACCGATAAACAAGGTGCAAAAGTTAGCGACACCTTTACCTTAACGATAGAAAATACTAACGACGCACCTACCGCAACCGAGATTGAAAACCAAACCGCTAAAGCAAACCAACCTTTCAGCTTAGATATCAGCAGCAAATTCAGCGATATCGATGTAGACGACATCCTCACCTTCGCTGCTACAGATTTACCCGACGGATTAAATATCGATAGTCAAACCGGAATCATTAGCGGTACAGTCAGTCAAAATGCACTTGGTACAAATAACGTCACTGTCACAGCTACCGACAAAGCAGGTGCAAACGTCAGCGAAAAATTTGAATTTACCGTTGAGTCAGAAGTCCTTAAAGATACAGATAAAGACGGCATCCCCGACAATATCGAAGCGATAAAAGGAGACGCTAATAAAGACGGTATTGCTGATAGCCAACAAGCTAACGTAGCTTCGGGCGAAAGAATTACCATCTTTTCTGCTCCTGACACTAATCTGCGTGATGTCACAATCACTACAAACGGCGAAACAGAGAACCAAGGTATAACTTTCCCCGTCGGTGTGATTGACTTCAAATTAGAAGGTTTAACCCCCGGTTCAGCTACCACCGTCAACTTATTACTTCCCCAAGACCAAAATTACAACACTTTCTGGAAATACGGTCAAACCCCGGACAACAAGCAAGACGGTTGGTATGAATTCCTCTACGATGGTGAAACGGGCGCTCAATTCTTTGATACCAACGATGATGGAAAAGCTGACCAAATAACACTGAACTTTGTGGACGGAAAACGAGGTGATGCTGACTTAACAGCCAACGGCATTATAGTTGACCCAGGCGCACCTGGAGTAACTAATACTTCTTTAAGCTTGAGTAAATCTACTAATCAAGACATTTGGAATATAGAAGGTGATGCAGGTGTCTCTGTTGCAAAATTCTCCTTGACTGGCAAAAATAGCGATCGCGTCAACGAAGTTGGAGTATTTAAAGTTGATGCAGATAACCGAGTTAACGGTATTGCAGCAGGTGAAGCTGGTTTTGCTCAAGCAGCACTGCAACAAGGTTCAGTGATTTTCAGCGCTTTAACCGACGATTTGTTAAAAGGTGTTGATTTAACTCGCAAACTGCAAGTAGGTGCAGGAGAAAGATTAGCGTTTTACAATGTTTCTAACGGTACTGCGGATGGTGCGTTAAATAAAAATAACTTTGGTAACGTTACCTTCTCCATCAACGAAGCGAATGCTAACAGTAAAGATTACTTACAAGTTAAAGAAAGCAACGGTATCTACACTTTAAACTGGGAGCAAGGAAACGATAATTCCTTCAACGACTTGGTAATGAACTTTGGGTTAGAAAGTACACCTCTAACTACACAAAACCTCATCGCTAATTATCAAGGAAAACAAGAAGGAGAATTAATCAACCTTGAATCCTTTACGGGGAGAGAAGTTAAAGCCACCTTTACCCTACAACGAGAAGCAGATTATAACAACTTCGTTGGTTTCTACAAAGTTGATGACGCTCAAGGAACCATTACCGATGAGTTAACCGGGAAGACATTAAAACCCGGTGAGGATGGTTACAACGAATTGGTAGTCAAACAACGCATACCAGGAGTTGATTTGACTGTAGGAAACAATCAATCGGTGACTATCCAAGATACGTTGGAAGGTGGTTCATTGTTTGCAACTTTCATCATCGCTGATGCAAATCCCGGTAATATCAACGGTGATTTTAGTAAGGTTTATACTTCCTATATTGCGGGTAACTCGGATAAAGTAGACCACATCCGCTTACTTGGGGATAACACATGGGGTTTTGAAGACTTAGCAGGTGGTGGCGATAATGACTTTAATGACGTGATAGTCAAAGCTAGTTTTCAGGTTGTGTAGGTAGAAATATAGTACATATCAAAGCGAAGCCTACCTTGTGGTGGGCTTTTTTTGGTAAATGCGATAATCCAGAGGTTTGAGGGGAGCAAGAAAAAATTCCCCAACAGGGGAAACGCTATTTGCAGCAAACACTACTGCACGGTAATTGTACGAATCAAAATACTCATTACCTCTCCGGGATTAGAAGTTGGTAACAACGGAGTCCAATCGCGTATATTGGCATAACCAAGTTGATGTAAAATCTGAATTGTCGCTATTACCGCTTTACTGGAGCCAGTCAGAGTATGCTTAATTTTTTCTGGTTCCGGAAATTGGGATATTATCATTTGGGAATGAGGAATAGCTAAATCTTGATTGCTCGCATCAGCTAGAAAGTTTCGATATTTTGATTTCATAAGTTGTTTCACCGCTATTACTGAAAGTTACTACTGTTTACTCCCCGTGAGGGGCTTTATTAGCTGTAAATATTCAATTTCTAAAGAATTCGTCGTCCTGAAATATAGTCGAAACGAGCCATCATCGTATTGCTTTAAGTCCGTTTCGCAGAAGATAATCTCTTGTCTTTGCAGCCATTGAGTAATGCTTTCGTGATAATCAGCTAAGAATAGCGCTGGGAAATAAATTCTTCCGGTTTTAACTCCAGTTTTCGGATGAATAAATATTTGGAATTGCGGTTCACTTAAAACTTCTGCCATAGATATCACCCAAATAATTTTTGACAACAAAAAGGGGAATAAAATCTTCTTTATTCCCACTTTTATATTGTTTGAAATGCCAGGATTAATTCTCAGCTTCTACTTGAGGACTAACGCTCGCATTTACACGTTCTGCATATTCTCTTCTGCGCTGCCAGGATAATTGATTTAGCACTACTAAATCTTCCAAGGTTTTACTAAATTTACGATTAGCAAATTCAAGCAATTGCTCTAGGGAGTAACGCTGTTCTTCAGCTTTTCCAAAGTCCGAGGCGAAACGTTCTTTGAATACATCCCAATTGAAATCTTGAAAACTACGTTTGGCAAGGATTCCACACAAAGAACGAATAGAGTAGTATACTTTGGAGTACAAGCGTTCTGAATAATTACTAACAGAATACTCGCCGAGAACGGAATCATCAATTGCTTGAAAGTTGGATGTAGGGGATTTACGTGTAGCCATAAGATAGATATCTCCTAAATTTTCATTGCTCTATTGGGCGTAAGCCCACTTTCTGTTGGAGTATTTCAGTACGTTAAGTAATAGAATTACAATAGAATTACCACCAAGATGAATCATGGTAATCTGCCATTAAATCGTTAATTTCACAGTTGTGCTGATAATCAATTTCTAGTTGCTGCAAGTCTGTGTCTAATACTAAATTTTTAAGTTCTTGCATCATTTCTCGTACATGATTTTCGTCGCTGACACCTGAGTAGTAAATTTTGATAAATTGGTCAGCTTTACTGATGAATTGTTCTAAGTTTGTGACAAATACCTGTTCTGAGCCAATCGCTTGAATCATGATTTTCTCCTGATAGCTAAAAGTATGTGATGCGCGTTAATATTCGTTTGGAAGCATTAAGACTTTTTCAACTAAATACAGCTTGATATGGCTCAATGGGAAATCGGTATATTCGATTTCTTGCCGCAATACTTCTTGATTTTTGTCCCACTCACATATCAAAATGCCGGAATTCTCTTGAACTCGTAGATGCCAGATTTGAAATTCTCTTAGTTTTGGATTTGAACGCAATTTTTTCGTTTGATGTGAAGCTATTGCATCCAACAACCAATAACAATTAGCTTCTTGCGCTAGAAACTGTATCCCTTCCGTATATTTCAAGCCGAGCCAGTGTTTATAAAGAGTACTTGAACCATAAAATTGGTTTAGCTCGCTGGTTATTTCTCGTGAAGTTTTCATGTTTTAAAATCTTTGATTTTACAGACTTCACTTCTTAATCGGCGTGAGCCGTAAAACGAGAACACAGTAAGCACGAGATACCAACAGTTGTAATATTTTTTAGGATTCGACGTTTAGATTACCGAACGGAAAAAATTTCCTATCGGGTAGAATGTCGTTTTCAACAGATTGCTCGAAAATATTTGATTAATCTATCCCTATCAACATAATTGCGATTAACTAGTTGCTAAAGCTGGAGTATGGGCGAATGTAATTATTCCATCATGGTGATAGTGCAAACACCAATGTGCGTTTACATCTGCCACTACAATATTATCGCCGGAGAACAGTTCCGAGGCAAACTCTACTACTATCTGCCATACTGTAAGCACGGCAGGCTCATCAATGGATGCAAAAACTGGAAGCAAGAACACCTTAGCTAACAAAGAAACATTATGTTGAAGCAACCAAGCGTTTAAATCAGAATATTCTTGAATACAAAACTTTTCCACTGACTCGAAGCAACCTGCGCTAAATGGTGTATTGCCCCATCCATCATCTCCGCACAGTATATCCTTATGGTTAAAAGCATCGTAAACCGCTTGAGTTGATGAGCCATTAAGAAATAAAATTTGTTTCCTTTGCTCTTCTGGTAGTTTTAGCAAGGCTTCTTTAGATCCGAACACTGTAAAACCAGCAACCAGAGGAAAATGAACCCCTTGTAGATTGGAAATATTAATCATGGGACTTCATGGAAAATATTACATTATGCCACTATGAATGAGCGATCGCCATTCATCCAGATCAAAGGCTACAGATCGGCGGAAATAACGCTACCATTTAAAATTAAGTATCCGATTTCCCGCAAATTCAAAGACTCATACCCCAATCCATATCCAGAGTTAGCTCTTCATGAGAAATATCTTGTACCGGATAAGGCTGTTCTAATCCTTGCTCCAAGTAGGTTTGCTTTTCCAATTGGGACGTTAACTCATTTGTATTAAAGTCAATTTCTGTCCGTATTACTTCGTACCTGATGCGGTTCCCAGCATCATAATCTATCAGTATCTCTCTAGCTATACTTTGTTCGTATTCAGAAACTTGGCTGTAAGGATACGGGGGATGGGAATGAGCTATTTTTTTACAGGTTTCAATACTCCAATCATGGCGCTTTTGTAATTTGCTTTCAGAAGAGTTCTGCCCTTTGAACTCCACAATTACTAATTCATCGGTTCTGGAATCGCGATACAAGCCATCAATACCTTGACGAATTGATTTCTCGTCACCGTGAAACACTACTTGATAACCTAGTTTCTCGGTAACATATTTATCTCCCATCGACTCACCCATTGTCTGAGAAATAAATCTTTTATCTTGGCTTGTTTCTTGCCGATTGTAAAACTCGCTCATTTCTTGCCCATATTGAGCATCATAAGTGTGACGATGTACGCAATCTTTGCGATTACCTTGGCTTGATGAAATCAAATTATCGTGAGAATTGTTCATGTTTTCCTCTAGATATCTATTAAAGTAAACGCAACTATATTAAAAGCGGGGGATAAAAGCTTTTACAATTGGTGTTTGGTTGTAAATTGGAACCCGAATTTTAGCAACTGGATTATCCCCACCAATCGCTAAATAACCTTCCAGGTTTGACAACATCTGAAGTTCCGTAGGTTGAACGGTGTATTCCTCTTGCTTTTCCTGACGAATATCTTCTCTCCATTCTCGCTTTGCAAAACTATGATTAGTTGCCACATGAGTTTCCCAATAACGACGCTTACCAATCAAATCCGCCATCCGCTCGCTAGTTTTTGCATCGGGACAATTAAGTATTAATTTTGTAAATGTGTTTTGTAACAGAATCCGCGTTGACTCCTCACCATAGGTTTTAATCACCTGAGCATCTGTTTGAGTACCAATAATACTAGTACCGCCAAATTTACGTCCTTGGGATAAAAATCTTTCTAAAGTAGGCAATTTCTGTAATGCTCCCAGTTCATCAATCACAATCGCCGTCTTCGTTTGCGGATATTGATCTTTGCTAAGAATACCGCGAATCACTAAATCGATAGCTGCACTCAATGGCGTTTTTAAAGTCTCTGTTTGTCCTTCAAATAAGGGTAAAAATAGCCAACGAGGGTCGTTACTGCGTCCGTATTCATAAAAACTAAATTTTTCTCCTAAGTCGTTCAAATACTCGTAACACTTAGTGGCATCTCCTAAAGTAAACCTGACGCTTGCTGCTAATCTAGGGTCATCAAAACACCGTATTGCGGGTGTTCCTGCTAACAAAGACTTAATATCCTGGGAGCTACTATTGAGAACTTGCCAAACTTCCTTGTTATTAGCTGTTCTTTTCCACATATTCGCTAGCATCAACTGCGCTTGCCGATGCCAAATTGGTTCTCTAACATCTTCGGGAACTGGCATAAATGAATTAACAATTTCTTCTGCTTGAAGATGTTGCATTTCTTGGGTATGGCTCCAAGCAACCGAGCGCTTGTCTAAAGGATTAAAAATTAAATCGTCTTTGCGGTAAAAATATGGCAGCATTTCCCCAGCACGATCTAAAATCACAACTCGAAAATCAGAACGCTGTCGCAAAGTATCTAGTAATTGAAGTATTGATTGGGTCTTCCCGGAGCCAGGACGACCTATAATAAAAAAGCTCAGGGACTCTTGTTCTGTAGTTAATTTAATATCACCCAACTGCAACCGTGGTTGATTTACCAATCCCCGACATTGGCTTTGTTGTTTTTGTAGGACTTTATTAAGTTTCTGAGGAGTAACCTTTGTTCGACCATCGATTTCATTTGGCTGTTGTTTACGCCGATTCACCAAAACCGTTAGTGCCGTAGTGGTTCCGCTTCCAGCTAAGAGAAAAGGTGATAAATCACGAGTTGAAGTATAAAACCCGATAGCCCAACCTAACAAACCTCCACAGAGCGCACTAGGAATAATTTGATTGCGTAAAGCATTTGAATACTGAGGTTGAGCCATATCATCTTTTCAAAAACGAGTATTTAGTATGAAGAGTGTTGTGATTGCCAAACCGATAAACCAGCCAAAGCTAGAGGTGGAAAAAGCCCCATATTTAAAAACCAACCAGCTGCAAAGCCAATAATTCCAAATAAAATTTGTCGATAAAGTAAATCCAAATTTATTAAAAATCGGTCAATTACCCCTGCAACTAGTACTCCAATGCCAAAAGCCACTAAAGTGTCAATATGGAGTTGAAGCATAGGCGCTAAAACGGCAAATAACAAACCACCACTGAAGTAAAAAGCATGACAAAAAAACCAGGGTACAAGGTTTTGCAGCAACATGAATACGATTTGAAAAGTCCAAGCGATGATTTGGATTACCACGGAGAACAGGAAATTTAGCATCGGCTATTTCGATTCATTCGATACGACATTAGCAGTCTTTTTGAACAAAGATTTTTCAGCGCTTCTGTAGCAGGTTGTAAAAGCCCTAATTTATATGTTGGCAAAGAGTTCGAGAATGTTCATCGGTTCTGATGCGAATGACCAACTTGCACCTATCCAAGAAAAATATTTTTGGCAGTTTCAAGTAATTGTGGAGCTTCTCCCGCTTTACCTAAATCGTCATTCGCACGAGCATTGCAGGAGCAAAGAAGATATGCGATTAAAATTGGGTATAACAAATTAAAGTATAAAAAACGCCTAATATGACCGCAATCAAGCCTGAGAATAAACCAGCAGCAAAAACCAACTCTCAACCTCTCGCTCATTTTCTCATAGGTCCCCCAGGAAGCGGGAAATCAAGTTTCGCTCAAATCCTGTCACAGATAGCAGATTGCGAAATTACTTCTACCGATAACATCCGTGAAGAACTATATGGTGACGCAAAAAATCAAGGTGAATGGTTCACAATTGAATCTACTGCTATTGACCGTATTTTTACTGCATTAAAGCTAGGTAAAAGTATTATTTATGATGCGACTAATGTCAAACGTCCCTTTCGGATGGACTTTTTAGGAAAGGTTGAAGCTCGATTTGCTGACTCTGAGTTATCTCAATTCAAATGGATTGGGTGGTATTTAACAACTCCTCTAGAAACTTGTAAGGAATGGAATCAACAGCGTCAGCGTCAAGTTGACGAAGGAGTTATCGAAAATATGTTTAAATCACTGCAAAATTTCTCTCCAATACCTGGGGAAGGTTTTGCAGTAGTGAACAAAATTGATGTGACTTCGAGTCAATGTCAACTTCAAGTTACAGAGCTAATCGAAACAATCCCACGTCAAGTTATTAATTCCCAAAATCGTTATGCAAATATAACTCCTCATCGTTACAGCAATCTTCTAGACTTTGAGCGCTTGATGCATTTAATATCTTTAATTATCGAGTTTCCCGGTATTGGTGAACTTCACTCAACAAATCCTAAATTATTAGAAAATATTCTTGGTTCCGTTCAAGATACAACCTCTATACAAGAAATTACTGCCATGATGGCGAAATTGCGAGGTGTAATTTATGCTAAGGAAGATGCTATTGCTGCTGATTTAGAATGGTTAGCAAATGAAGGAATTATTAACCATCAATTAGAATTAGGAAATTCTAGCTGTTTAATGGTAGCTAACGAGCAAAATATTTCTAATAGCTTCAATTCAAGACATTCCTATTCCGATAAAGAGTCTTTTCAGCGTTTGATTGGCACAATTGGCTATATTCTCCGCTATCCTTTCTTAGTGAATACGGGTGGAGGTTGCTTAAAAACATTGACTGAAGCACTTGCTCAAGCTGGAATTATTGATAGCTCGGATAAGGAGCGGGACATAATTCGTAAGGATATTGAAATAGCTTTAAAACCATACAAAATATTACCAGATTTTTCTATGCGTAGCGGTTACTTTGCAGGTACGGGAATCTTTTCTAAACCCGAATTAATCAAGTTGTTTGCTATAATTCAATCTCAAGTTAAGATTTTAGATGACCCTCAAGCTTTAGAAATTTACCAAGTATTTCAGCAGCGTTTGTCACAAACCAATATCTTACAAAAATCAGATACTATTTACCCAGTCAGAGCGATCGCCAATAATACGATAGTAAATCCCAAGTATCTTCACAGTAGTGCGGTGGGAAATAATATTGCTCAACTGGAAACTGCGATTGTGGAAGCGAGACTGTTGGAAGTCAAGCTGTTTGATGGAGCGGGTAGATATATCGGAGATGAGAAAGACTTTTTCAAGATTTATCCATTACAAATAATTTTCTTTAACTTTGCTTGGTACCTAGGATATGAATCTGTAACTGGTGAAACCTCTGGTTTGCTAAAATTTGAGCGTCTCGATAGATTGTTTCTAGGAAAAACCCAAACTCAACAACGCAGTCGAAAAGAACAAGAAAAAAAGTTAGACAATTTACAAAAATTGCAGAAAGCTGGAGCAGGGATACATCTAGGAAATAGCAGTAGCGACCAAAAACTATTTCTCAGTTCTAATCAACAGGAAAAAACACAAGTATGTGTAATGGTAGAGCTTTGGTTTAACGATAAAATTTACTCCTTTATTACAGAAGGGACAAAACGATTCGCAAAAATGAAAATGTCCCCTCCAATCAAGAAGACAACAAGTAATCTTCCTAAATCGTTATTTTCTTTAGCTAAAACTGGGGATGCTAATTTTCCCCATCGTTTCCAAGCTACATTCCCTAAGTGGACATTAAATGATTTTGATTTATGGAAATGGATTGTTAGTTTTGGTGGAGGTGTGAAAGTAGTTACACCACAAGAATTAATAGAAAAAGTTAAGGTAATCGGTGAGGGAATTGTGGGGAATTATGAAAGTAAGAAGTAAATTAAGTTGAAAGTCAAAAAGAATTTAGTGGCGATTGATTATCAAAACTTATTGATTTATGATTCTTTAATAAGCATCTGAGGGGGTATGATATCAGCTAGAATCCCGATTATTTCGTTAACCCCCTGGGATATATTGTTGGATAAGGGTTTTAAGGTGTTAGAAATGTTGTTTAGTAATAAGAAGTATCAAATATTTGTAGTAAATATTGACCCCCTCAGAATTAGGGGTGTAGAATTGGTTCAGGGAAAGGGTTCTATGAGCCTAGTCTTTGACTTTTTGTAAGTCGAATTAAAATGGAAACGAAACACCCTGAATTCTCTAAACACAACTAAGATTGTTATTTCTTTGACTTTTTGTAAGTCGAATTAAAATGGAAACAACGACTGGGGTTTCAACAGGCATTTGAGGAACTTCTTTGACTTTTTGTAAGTCGAATTAAAATGGAAACACCAAGAGGTCATGTCTACGGCCATCTCCGTTGCTTCTTTGACTTTTTGTAAGTCGAATTAAAATGGAAACTTGTCTAGTGGCATTTCTCAATGCCTCAAATCTTTCTTTGACTTTTTGTAAGTCGAATTAAAATGGAAACTTTGAAATGCTTCCCAAAAAACAATATCAATTTGTTCTTTGACTTTTTGTAAGTCGAATTAAAATGGAAACGTGAGAATTCGTTCTCCTCGGGAGAAAAACTCCCAGATATTTGACTTTTTGTAAGTCGAATTAAAACTGACATCTTGCACCATTGTCGTTAAGCCCCAAACCCGCCTCGAAATGAATTTCAAGGCTAATATACGAAGTACGTTGAAAACGTACTTAAAGCTTTATTCAGTCGTCTTTAGACGACTTCGCTTATAAGCCTGGGAATTTATTCCAAGGCGGTTATCGCAACTGGTTCAATGGACTTCATTTGTGCTTTTGACATTTTAACTGGGAATTTATTCCAAGGCGGTTATCGCAACTGGTGCATTCCGGTCAGATTAAGATGGAAACTTGAAGGATTAGGTTTTGTGCCTTCTGGTACCTTCTTTGACTTTTTGTAAGTAGAATTAAAATGGAAATATGATTGCTTTTTTAGCAGATTCTGGTAAATCTTTTCTTTGACTTTTTGTAAGTCGAATCGAATTATAAACATCACTCAAATAAACCGGACTTTGACTCATGAAAATATTATTTATGCGTCGAGTAATTAACAAAAAGCCCATTTTTTTATCAAAATATAGTTAAATAATTAAAAAAAGACTTGCTACTTTAATTCCGCTTCTACGAATCTCAAATATTGACAAAAAATCAAACTATTTTTACTATCCACATAATATATAACTAAAAAACCATTTATCGATAGAGTAATATATATTTATTCCTCATTCGCATAAAAAAAGACACAAGCAACAAACCAGTGTTATAAATTGCAATTAGGTCACTGGTATTCAGAATGAACGTGTATCACCGCAAACTGTACGCATTTTTGCGCTCGGTTGAATGTATAGATTGGCTCGATGTCGATTTATCTTATATTTACAATGAATTAAAGTGTTTGCAGCCTCATTTACAAGAATTAGGCGACTGGTGGGAAAATGGCGGAGGTAAGTTAGTTGCTAGTATTGGCAGTTCTTCTGACAGAATTAACCTTAGTTCCACTGCACCGCTAGAACAAATAAATGACATTGCGATTCGTCATCCTATTAGCGGACAGCAGCGAAATATTACTGTTTCAGTATTTAATCAACCAATAGATATTTCCGAAATAGCAGCAGAGGAAGATGAAACGAAAGTATTTTGGTGGTTTTGGCGCTATTTTCCCGAAAAATTAGCAAAGCAAGACCCACATAATGCTTTTTTGATTCCTACCCATAGAATTTTACCGGATTGTCCGCTATATGGTTATCAAAGTACTGTTTCTGCTTTAACTGGGGCAATTTTTCATGATTCCGCAGAACCTCACCGACAAGGTGAAGTTTCCGATAAATCTTCAAGTCCTTATTTATTTTTATTTACTTTCTCCCCGGTACAGGAATTTATCAAAGCTTCGCGGAAGTTTCTCGATTTTTGGGCTGGTTCTTATTTGTTGCATTATTACAGTGCATTACTTTGTTTTGAAACTGCAAAAATTTACGGTCCCGACGCAATTATTACTCCTTCATTATGGAACCAAGAAATAATTGATGCATTTATATTCCAAGATGAAGAGTTAATAATTTCAGCATTAAAATCACAATATAATAATCCCGCGCATAACTTTAACAATAATCCTCAAAACCAAACTTTCAATACAGCACTAACTACGGCAGGTTTTCCTAACGTAATTACTGTTTTGGTTCCCAGTCAAGAAAAAGCCACAGAATTAGGTAAGCATCTTGATAAGATTATTAAAGAACGCTGGTTAGAAAGTAGTAAAAAAGTACGACAGGCTATTAAAGAGAAAGTCAGAGATTTACTTAAGAATGAAGAAAAGCAATCTCAAATATTAGAAGAGATATCGAAAGACTTTCCTAATTATCCAAGGGAAGACTTGAGAAAAGAACTGAAGCAATTTGGTGAGAGAGGATGCTGGGAATGGAATGAATTATGGGAAGCTCAGATTCACAGTACATGGGAAACTTATTTCGTCGGTGTTCCATTCGGACATCCTAAAGAATCTTTAGAAATTGATATTACAAATTTAGAGAAAAATCAACATGAATGGATAGATCAGCAAAATAAAATAGTAAGAGCAATTAAAGAACTACCAACTAATGCGGAACGAGAAGCTTACACAAACTTAAATGTTGGGACTTGGTGGGGAAGCTTACAAGGGCATCTTGGTAGTGCTATTCAAGCAATTAAAAATACTCGTGGTTGGCAAATTCCTGTAGCACCAGGGGAACGCTCCACTTTATCCGGTTATTATAGTGCAGTATATCCCCAATTTGCCTATCAGAAATTTCAAAATGGTTTAGGAGTTCCATCGGAATCATTACGTTTATTTTGGCAGGTAATGGGAGTAGCATTTCCAGGATTGTTTAATGGTTCGGAAAAGTTAAACGCAATTGAATTAACTAAGCGTATGGCTTGGAAATCTGGGGGAATTGCATTCCAACAAGACGGAAATCAAGAAAATGAAAATGTAATATCTCTAGGAATTACATTAAACTCAGATGATGATGACTATGAAGGATTAATTCGTTTCCCAAATCTTTGTTCTATCGCTGCTGCACATTGTGCAACTCATAATCCTAAAAAAATTCAAGAATATTGGAATGATTTAGATAGGGAAATCGAAAACGAATTTGATTCCAAAAGCCATGACATATTTTCTTCTCGTACCCGTCGTCCCTTTCATGTAAAACGTGCTGATACTGCTTTGAAAGCAAGTACAAATTACGGTAAAGGTTATAACGGTGTGATGCTTTCGAGTAAATGGCTTGCTGATGACATGAACTTGAAAAATCAATCGGAAAAAGCTTTATTACGCGCTGTTATCGACAAAACGCAGAAAAAACATTTTGGGGATAACAATCCTGCTGACTGGTGGGTATTGGTACTCGGTGACGGTGACGGTATGGGGAATTACGTAAACGGACGCAAGCTAAAGACTTATCAACATTACATCATAGAAGAGTTAGTTAATAAAGAAGGAATTGATGAAGAAACATGGCGTTTATTATTAGAAAAAACTAAGAAGCGTATGGGACCAGCAACTCACGTCGGACTCAATCGCGCATTACTTGATTTTTCTAATCGCATAGTTAATTACATCACCGAACAACGCTGTTGTGGAAAAGTAATTTATAGCGGAGGTGACGATGTAATGGCTGCATTATCTTTAGCCGATTTACCAAAATATCTGATTTCATTACGTTCTGCATGGTGTGGAGGAATAGATCCTGAAGGTGAGTTTAATAGTAATGGTGGTTATTGGCAATGGAATACTGAAAACACCAATCAAACACCTCGTCCAAATGATATTCCACTGCGTCCATTATTCACAATGGGTGAAGAAGCAACAATGAGTTTGGGAATTGTCATCGCACACAAAAGCGTTCCCTTACCAACTGTGTTAGAAAAAATCTGGGATGCAGAAAAAAATGGTGCAAAAAAATTAATTGGTGGAAAAACTTCTGATGATAAATCGATACCAGATAAAGATGGTTTATGCTTCCGAGTAATTTACGGTTCTGGTAACACCTTAGAAGCATTTATGAAAGGTCATTTATTAGAGGGATGGTGGAATTTTATTAAAGAAAGTCAAGAATGTGAAAACTTCGATTTAAGTCCAGTACTATATCGTTTAGCCGAAGAACTACCCCGTCATGCTGAAGTTACCGAAAGTGATGGATTATTTAAAACAGTTGCTGACGTAGTTTTAGATAGTAGAAATATAGAACTTCCCGAACCAGTCCGAAATTCACTTTTAGAATGGTTAAATGACTGGGAAAAATGGGCTTGGGCTGCTATGAATGAAGCTCGACGTAGAGAAATAGACCCAGATAAAAAAGATAAGGTACAAGCATTAGGAGCAAGACCGGAAGATATGGCAATTTTGTTAAAATTTACTGCTTTTTGGGTATCACAGAATAAGTGGTGAGTTAAAAATTAAAAGTTCAAAGTTATAAGTCCTAAGTTCTAAATCAATGCAATTATTTGAATTTTTTTTAACCGTCGGGGATTACCGTTAAGATTCACATCTTGCATGATTATCAAAAATGCCGGGAATAAGTAAGTGGGTCAAATTAAATATAAAACCTCACTCTCAGTCTCTCTAATATGGCTACGGTGTATACACAGGTTTTGTAGATTTGTTTCACAGCGTTTAGATCCCCCCTAACCCCCCTTAAAAAGGGGAGGATTTGATTTAAAGTCCCCCTTCATAAGGGGGATCTTACGAGATGTATTTTGGAATTTTCACTTTTTATTTAATCTATGAAATGGTACAAAGTTGAACCACTCGATGTTTTATTATTCCGGGAATCTAAACCATTTTCGCCGGGAGAAGGTGCTTGGGCTAAGAGTATATTCCCTCCGATGCCAATTACTATTTTTCAAGCATTTCGTTCTGCGATTATTTGCCCTATAGATAATAATCAAAATGAGTCAGATACACAGAGTAAATATAATGTTAAACTAAAATTCAAGGGTCCATTTTTATTACAAGATACATCTGCGGGACAAGTTTTGTGGCTACCAACTCCTAAAGATTTGCTTTGCGTAAAAGAATGTAATGAGAACTCCGACAATGAACAAGACTCTGATAAATCTGAAGATTCTAATGATTGGTTGTGTTTGACATGCTTGCAACCATTAGGAGAAAATATTCCGGAATGGGAATATATAACTCACGGTTGTGGTAGCTTTACCAATAATCAGTTATTACCGATGGTTCCCCCTTCTCCAGATGAAGATTTGTGCGATAATCCACCGCCGAAAGGTAAAAAACAACGTGTTAGTGGTTCTCCTAAACCCTGGATTAAAGCTTCAGCATTAGTTCGCTATTTAAAGGGAGAAAGTTTAAAGAATCCCTTAAATCCCCGTAATAAATCAACATCTCAAGAAAAACAATCAAATAAACCAGAGGATTTTTTTCATGATGATCCTTGGGAAGTCCAGATTTTACCGCATATTCAAATGCAAGCAGATAAGCGTCAAGTAAAGGATGAGGATGGTTATTTTACCGAAGTTTCCATACGCTTGCGTCCGAATTGGTCTTTAGTTGTTGAATCTGACGTAGAAATTGAGCAGTCAGTCGTCCGTTTGGGTGGGGAAGGACATCGAGCTTTGATTTCTCCTCTAGATAGTTTACCCGATTGGGATAATCTTGATAAATTTACTAAGCCAGCAGAAAACGGAAGTACTAAAGCATACCTTTTGACTCCTGGACTGGCTCAAAGTCACCCACAAGATTATATTTACGGTGTTTATCCCCATGCTTGGGCTGATTGCTTGAAAAGTTGCGTTAGCGATCGCGCTGTTTTGTGGGGTGGTAAATCAGTATTTTCCGAGAAACCGATGTTACCACAACGAGCATTTGTAGCGCCAGGAAGCGTGTATATCTTTAAGCAGGAAGTTAATGATAGTCGTCGGGTTTTACCGAATCATTATTTTCAATCGGAGATAGAAGAATGGGGGAAAAATTTGCCCAACCTGAATCGTGAGTTGAAATGGTTGGAAACGCTATCGAGTTTGAATTACGGACTTTTACTTTGGAGTGAGAAATAATATGACTTGTAATCTTGTTTATTTGTATTTAATAGCACCTTTACACACGGGTGGTACAACTCAAGAAGGAAATTTATTAGGTATTGCACGGGAATCCCACACAAATTTACCATACGCACCTTCTAGCACAAATAGAGGTAAATTGAGAGTTTCTGAAACAAACAATGTTAAGCGAGTCAAGCTTTTTGGACCTCAGTTAGAAGATATTAAAAACTCGGAGTTTGTCCAAGAATACGAACAAGCAACGGGAAAGAAGTTAACCCAACTCGAACAAGGTGATATCTGGATTGGTGATGCTTCTATATTATGGTTGCCAGTACCTTCTTTAAGTCATGGTGTTATTTGGATTAGCTGTCCAATACTTCTAGAAAGATGGGCAAGATTTCGCAATATGAATAATCATATTTCTGCTGAGGAATTGAATAATCTAGAATATAAAACCAATTTAGATGTTGGGAAACCCGTGTATTTAAAAGACGCAGTGATTAGCGCTAATTACTTAAAAAAATGGAATAACAAAGATGAATGGAAGAAATTTGTACCGCAATCACAACAAACCAATAGTATCCATAAAATTTTAATTTTACCCGACCCGTACTGTATAACTTTAATTCAGATGAGTTTATGGCGACAAGTAAAAATAAAACTAGATATTCATAAAACAGTTGATGGTGGATTTCGTTATGAAGAAGCGATTCCTCCCGATACAGTTATGTACTTTCCTTGGGGAATCACATCTCAAACAAATGGTCGTACTAACAGTTCTACTGAAGACTTTCAAGCTTTAATAAAAGCAAATTCTCTAATGCAAATTGGCGGACAAGAAGGTTTGGGAAGAGGGTTTGTACAAACTTGGACTGAATAAGTAAAAAGTAAATATTTAAAATTTAAAAGTAAATTTACCTGAAATTAAGGAGAATCTATGCAAGTCTTTGAACCCCGTGCAATGTCAATTCCAGTGCATAACGCTTTGAACGAGTTGAGAACTAAAAATGAAACAAATAAAGACCGCTTGAAAGAACAAAAAAATCAAGCTGTGGAATTATATACTTATCTTGCAACCTGGGGATTAATGCGACTAAAAGCAGAAGAGAAAGCACTCAAGAAAGAAGGGAAAAAAGAAGTTGTGATTAAATTTTTTGAATGTTTGGCTTTAGACGAACTCTCAAACATTCGAGATTTAGCAGGAGATAAAGGTTTAAGTAAACTTAAATCTCTTAATTCTGAAGAATATCTTGGTTTAACAGGTTTGGGTTTATCTCTAGCACAAGAATTCAGTTTTTGGGCAGAAGCAGTTTATCACGATATCACAGGAGCAAACTAATGGTATTTGAACGACCAAAGAATCCAAATAAACCTCAACCATCAAATTCTTCAAATCCAGCAACTCGACGTTTTCATCCTAATAATAAGCCAAATAACAATAACCAACATAATCAAAATGCTGAAAAATTGCCTCCAATTTGGTTAAAGCATCCTCTAGAACCGAATTCTACACCGAATCCAGATGCTAATGCTGGGTTTGTAGAGTATCTAAGGTGGATGCGATCGCACGATGATTACAAAGATGACCCAGAATATAATTATGAAGATTATAAGGACACTGCAAAACTACAAATACTCCAGTTAGTAGAGGAAAATGCTGACTACAAGCAACGTTTATCCGAACTCAATAAACGTACCGAACTAATTGCGGGTGAGAGTAATTGTTTTGAGGTAACTTGTCCTTGGAGAATTCGCGTTGGGGGACACAGGGGACCTGAAAGTATTTTACTACCTGCATTTGATGCTTTGGGAATGCCCTGTATTCTTTCTAGTACTTTGCGGGGAGTAGCAAGAAATCAAGCAATACAGCAGTTTATTGCAGAAGGAATGACTCAGCAACAAGCTGAAACTGAAGTAATGAGATACTTTGGTGGATTAGATACAGAGAAGAAAGAAGATAGCATGGGTAAAGTTATTTTCTTAGATGCATATCCTAAACCAGTTTCAGTTAATAAATCGGGTGGTTTATCTGTTGATATCGCGAATAATATTTGGAGTTGGGAAAATAATAATCTGAATTATAAACCCAACCCACAAACATTTTTATCGCTTAAACAATCTACTTTTGTAATTGGAATTCGTCCTACAAGTAGTTGCAGTTCTGAAATTTTAGAAAAAGTAAAAAAATGGTTAATTGCTGGATTACAATCCGGTATAGGTTCTCAAGTAAATACTGGTTATGGAAGATTAATTTCGCCGAATAGTACAGAGTATCAACATTTTTTTCAAGTTCCATTTACCATTCAAGGTCAACTCATTCACGGTAAACAGAAATTCGTAAATCTCCATCAACCTTACAAAGAAGATAGAAATAACTTAGTAAGAGATAGAAATAATAACCTTAAACCAAACACATCAAGCGATACAGAAGTTAAAACTATTGCATTCAAATCAATGCTGCGATACTGGTTCCGTGTATTATCATTAGGTGTATTACCTATTGGTAAAACAACAGAAACTTATTTAAAAGAATTTGTTGAAGGAAGAAATACTAGACCTCCTGCTGAAGTTAAAGCATTAGAAGCTATTCTTTTTGGTTCCATTACACCCCAAGCAAGAGGATGGGTACAGTTCCAAGTTACAGACGGAAAACTAGTACAAGCGGAGGCAAAAACTGAAAAAAACGATCCGGGTGAACAATCAGGAATTCTAATTTTAAATTACTCTTCAGAAGCACCTCAAGAACATTTAAACGCGATTAATAAATTATTTACTAACTTAACCTGGATGATGTTTCATTTAGGAGGAGTTGGACAAGGTGCGAGAAGACCATGTTATTCTCGGCAAGGACGTAACCCTGAAGCAAAACCCCCAAAATGGCGTGGTTCTACATTAATTCCGAAAAGTAAAGATGATTTTTGGCAAATTCCATCAGAAGTAAAAGAATTTAAGCAATTATTTCGCAAAAGATTACAAGCATTTTATACCGCATTACAAGAACTCACGGGAAATACTATTAATCATGAAAAACCTCGTGATGTTGATTTGAAAGAAGCAGTAGATAGAAATTGTCAAATTATTGTATGTACTGGAAAAAAAGATTTTAATAAACCCTATGCATTAACAGTATTACATAGTCAGGAATTCAAAATCAATAGAAATAATCAAACAGTTTACGACGAAATATTATGTGGTAAATCTGAAAAGCCATCTCCTGTAATAATCGCAGATTTAGGAGATTATCAGGTTGTCACAGTTTTTGGAGCGAATCAAAACAAACGTCAGCAGTACATTGAAAAGTTAAGTTCTGGTACTTCCCAAGAACAATATGCTCAGATTTTTCCTTTTGAATCCTGAGTGGTGAATTGAAATTTATTGTATAACAGCATCCCATAACAATTTCCTCATTCGCATAAAACCAAGATAACTTACTATCTCGATTGTGTAACATTATTGTAATTCATCCCATACATAGGTAATTAAATAATATGTCTATCCTCATCACCAACATTGGAACATCAGATTTAGCAATTCAAATTAACATTAATAATCCCGAATTTAGCATTCATGGACAAAAATATTATCTCCCCATTGATACATTATGGGAACCCAATCAAGATAAAACAGCTTTAAGTTCAGAAGAAGAAGAGATTTATCAAAATCCCCAAACTTATTTCAAAAGTAGCGGTTTATATGCAGAATTAGGATTTACGGATGATGCTAAACCTACAAGTAGAGAGTTAACAGAAAATCTTCTTCAAGCATATAAAAATAAGCCAGATGATTGGCATTATCGTATTTGCTTACCACGTATTTTAGGTGTAATCAAAAAAGCTATCGAAATGAATATTAATCAAGGATATATCTTTGTCAGCAATCAAGTTTCTGAGGTTCTTTCTAATGAAAATCCTGGACATCCCAAAGATACAGTATTTTTATACGATATTCTTAAGTTATATATTGATAAAGTCGAAATAGATTTTGATTTAATTTGTGAATATATACCTGCTAATATTCCTTTAAATAATTCTGATTTATTATTCGATTATTACTCTGGTTTTTTTAATCATATTCATGCCAAAAAAGAAATAGAAAAGCGTCAAGAGCGCTATCTTAAAGTCAATGATAATGTTTTATGTCAAGTAACTGATTTACAATTAGGTTCAAACTCAGATGATGGTGTACGTGTAGAAACTCAAACTGGATTACAAGGTTTTATAAATATTAGCAATGTATCGCAAAATGATATATTTCCTGATCAATTAAAAAGCATATTTAAAAAAAGCGATTGGCTATGGGCTAAACTCATCAAACGTAATGGTAAGAAGCTTAAATTTTCAACAAAAGAACTCGAAGCAAATCCGGGAGAAATGATAACGAATTCTCAAGATGTTTTTCAACGTATTAACGATGTTATGTCATCCGAGAATTTAAAAATACAGGAGGAAATAATGTTGATTAGTATCAAAGGAGGAACTAATCAAATGAAAACTGCACTACAGCTTCAGGGAATATCTGTTTCTGCTATTAATAGGCTACTATTTGTTAACCCACAGTTGTCAATTAAAAATGTATTGTTAGGATTATCTTCAGAATGTCAATTAGAATCTTATTGGCGCTATATGCGTACTCAGAAATATCAAACAGTAAGATTACTTTTAGAACGTTGG
Source organism: Rivularia sp. UHCC 0363 (assembly GCF_034931125.1). Taxonomy (NCBI): domain Bacteria; kingdom Bacillati; phylum Cyanobacteriota; class Cyanophyceae; order Nostocales; family Rivulariaceae; genus Rivularia; species Rivularia sp. UHCC 0363. The sequence goes on from NZ_JAYGHM010000014.1 coordinate 51,552, forward strand.
GACTTTGATGGAGCAATTCAGGTTTTCAAGGATTGGCAAGATTATCTCGATTATTTGAAGACTCAAGGAATCATTGACCAAAAGAATGTAGAACAAAGCCGAGAGTTTAGTAATCTCATCTCTTCGGCATTAAAATTTTCTCGTTCTTGTTCTAACCTTGATTTTAAAACAGCAACAAATATAGCCCAGGATGGAATAAAATTAGCAGTAGATTTAGCAGTAGATTATTCAGATAACATCCAAAAAGACTTTTCAACATTCAAGAATTTTACAGATGCTTATTATAGGGACTTTAAATATCGTCTACTAAATTTGTATACGCTGAATAGAATTTACAGACAACTTGAACAGAATGCTCTATTTCTCACGCTGCTATCTTCATTTTGTGAGGAAGTTTTACATGGATTAATTTTAAAATGGGATGGAAATGCTAACTATTGGCAAGAAAAACCTGAATCGGCTAAATTTGAATTAAATGTGCCTGCACTAAAGGAGAAAAAGTTAGAACTTTGGAATAATTTTGTCACTTTACAAAGACAAAATGAGTATACACAAAATTTTGGAGATAGATATATAGGATTTTATAAACTAGGAAATCGCTATAACAAACGTAATTTTGCTGAATCTATAGTTAAATACCGCAATCAGAAGCAGGAAATTCAAGCTTGGAATCAATTATCCTTAATTCTACAGCAACTAGATTTCTGGATAGATAAACGCAATGATTTAATTCATTCTGCAAAGGGGCTTTCATGGGAGTTAATGCAGGAATTATATAATAACTATTCTCCTGAACCTGGGGATGTTCAACCCTGTAAACCGGATGAAATTTTACCTTTAATGGCTAATATTCTGAAAAACAACCTGATTAACTTAGGCAATGAAAATGTAAATACCTTTGTCGGAAAAGAAGCAAATCATTATATATATTCTTTTGTTCGTAACTGGGTAGTAAGTCAGTTAATTGAAGATGGTTTGCAAAAGTCAAAATCTGAGAATTAAATCTTCCATTTCTCGTGAAAAAATCTCATACTTTACTGCGGAGTAAGGTATGAGATGAAACCCAAGCTAGCTTAATGCTAGAATAAATTGACAGATGCTATAGCAATCCGAATTTGAATGTGAGAAACACATAGATGTAGGATTGAAATAGTAAGTAAATTTTTATTCATACCTGGCGACTATAAGTCGCGGCTATACAGGCAAAACCCGCCTGCGCGGGTTATTTTATTAAGTCCACGCAGGTGGTGAGTCTAGTTTGGGGTGTCCGTTTCCGTCCCCAAAACTAGCGAACCCGAAGGGACTTAGTTTGTGTAGTAGCGGTTTTAACCGCCAGTTGATTTATCAATTTATTACAAATCATTTAGGATTGCTATAATTCTCTATACTTTTGATTTGTGTTCAACTTTTAGAAAAGTTCTTATGTGTATAGGACATTTTATTCATCAGACAGTTACGCATTTCAGCATTGTAGAAATCGGCATCAAAGGAATTTGTATTTAATAAGTTAGCCCCACATAGGTTGCTCCTGGTAAAATCAGCCCAAGCTAAATTACTATTATTTAAGTTTGCATTACTGAGATTTGCTTCTTTAAAATTAGCGTGAGTTAATTCAGCATTTTGTAAATTAGCTTCTGACAGATTACTCCCTCTTAAGCAAGCATAATATAGATTAGTATAGTGAAAATCAACTTTAGTTAACGTCGCACCAGTGAAATTACTAGCGCGTAAGTCTGTAGCCACAAAACTAGCTTGATGTAAAGCAGCATTACTAAGATCAATACCTTTCAGTTTCATTCCGTCAAAATTGGCTTGTTTCAAATTAGCATCTCTTAAAGAAACATCCCGCAAATCTATTAGTTGAAAAGTGCAGTTCTCAAAACTCACCCCGTAAAGGTTAATTTTTTTTAAATTAATATTATCTAGTATATAATTTTTGAATTGTCTTTCTCCATTATCATATTTATTTTTAAATTCTTTATGAGTTAAACTTTTTATCGGCGCAGCTGGTTTTGGTGTCTCGTTTTTTTGTTGATTTTCTTGAGAGAATAATTTGGTTAACCAATCCATTTTATTGTCCTTATTAAATAATAGTTTTTAAATATGTTTTTTGATTTTATATTGATTATTTATGTTTTAATTAATTCAACTAATACTTATTTTTATCTCTATGTCTATCTAATGATAAATTATCACCTCCACGTCCCGGAACACGGCTGTTAATTTCAGCTATTACTATTTCGCAAAGTTTTCGAGATGAAACCATTAGTTCATGTATGTAGTATGTAATTCTTAATAAATGCTCTGACAGAAACTCACTATTTTCAGATATGATATAATCAAGCCTTAGATTCATAGCTAGATAACGTAAAATATAAGACAAGCGATATAAAACATCTTCGCCTAACTCATCTTTGGGAGAAATTTTATACTTTTGGATAATATTTTTTACAAAACTAATATCCTGATTCAGCTTATCAATATCATCTTTTATTCTCCTATCTTGTTCAAGAATTTCTGATTTAGACACGTCTTTTTCTTGAAGATAAGATTCTATCCCATTGATTCTTTCATGCATATCTCTGGCAATATCTTTATTTTCTTCTATGATTATTAAAATTTTTAATATATATTGACGTGCGAGTTTTTCATGAATTAAATTTTTTCCCTTTGCATATAGTAAGCATCTTTCTTTTCTGGCAGGGTTTTCAAATTGATTAACATTTTCTTTTTCTGGTGTAGAAATTTCAGAGGTATTTGAAGAAGGAGAGAAATCAATAACATTACGATCCAATTTGTTTTCAAGCATGGTAAATACCTAATTAAGATTTATCGAAATTATGACTGTGAAAGATTTATTCCAAAGTTTTAATCCTCAATGTTTCCCCGCTGATACTCTTCTTCTAGTATCGATAATTGTTCGTCAAAGGACATTTGTACATCCTCTCTTTTATTGTGGCTTACAACCATTAAAACGGAAGCAGCAGAAGTAAGGACAGAGATACTGAAAATAAATAAACTAAATCCTAACTGCATCAATTCTCCTTTCATGAGTTTAGAATAGGTTATTTCAATTGCAATTCTTGCAGTTTCAGTACCAGAGCGAACCTCACCGGATTCGTCGAAATTCTGGGAGTATAATTCCGGTAAGACAATTTTTATTCCTGTAAGGGGACTAGCAGCAGCAGCGATTCTTGCTTTTTTCTCATTCCATTCAGTTTGAGCTTGTTCGCGTATTTCATCTGCTTCCTCCTGTATAGTGTTAACTCTAATACACCAAGGCTGTATTTCTTCAGGGATTTTGTTCAAATCGCGTTGCCCCCACTTACCATGAGCCTTAACATAAGCATCGTCTCTTTGCACGCTGCCTTTAGGATACTTTTTGAGTTCTTCCTCTAATTCCTTGCATTTAGATTTCGCTATATTTAATTTTTCTTGCAGTGCTTTAGCAGGAACAATACTATCTACCCTTTTTTGTTGAATCTCTATCAACTCATCAGCTCGCACTTCTGCTATTCCTGATTTGTTGAGTGTTAGCTCAGGTGCAACTAAGGCAGTTGCAGACATGATAGTATTAATGGCTATCAAGCTCATTAGGCTGTAAAAAGACCAACTTTCATTACCTTTTTTTTTGCTTGTAGCCGCTGCACCAAGATAGTTAGAAACTATCGTAAGACCTACGGAAGTAATTAGAGCTAAAGGTACGTTACCGCCAAAACTAATAGATAATAATGGGAAGACACTAGTACCATCAATTACGTTGGATATAATAACTGTACCACAGGTAATCCGAGCAGATTTTTTCACCTCTTCAGTAGCATAATATTCGCCGTAATAGTCCTTTGAATTGCCCAAAATAGAATCTTTTATATCCCTCACAAATCCAAAACTCCGGTCTTTTCCTTGGTTTACAAGCTCATAAGACTTATTTTTCGCTTCATTTTTGGATTTATTAGTCATAGTTAAAACTCCTTTTTGTATATCTGCGATGTATCGTATGAGAAGACGCACAGGGTTAGGAAAATGCGTCAGTAAAAAAATTACTGTCAGGTGCAGTTCATTCTAAGTTCTGAGGAGATTACTTTCTAGCTCCCGAAGACGCTTACCTCGTCATTACCTACAGGACTTACGCAATTGTCACAAAAATCGGGTGGTGCGTGACACCTAAAGCCTTATTATTGCGTTATAAATCAAGCAAAGTGTCACAGCACCCTACAAGTAAACTATGTCAGTTGCCTAACTCCTAAGCTAATCTGCTGAATTTTTGCACAAATATCAAAACTCTATCAATTGCATCGCTAATTGGAACGTAAAGAGCGCGAGCAAAACATTTCTGAGTTTCTGGCATAAAGTATTTAAGAAATTGTGATGAAAGTATAAAGAAAGTCCTAAAGGATAGCCAAAACAATCGTTTAATTACTACAATTTTATTATAATTTACTCATCAAACATAGTTATTAGCCCGCCTAACTTGCCGAAAGTTGAAAAATAAGGAGATAGCTTTCTAGTCTTAATTTATGTCAACCAACTATTTAATTTCAAATCAAACTCTTAACTACTCAAACAAAACATCAATGATACTAAAGGTTTACTTTTCTTTTTAAACTTGATTTTCTTTGAGCTTGTCTCGTTAAATTAATAGTAATTTGGTTTTGCGAAAATGTCAAGAATAAACTTTAGTTATTTTTCAGTTTGTAGCAATTTTTTTTAAGATTATTTTCCATAACAGTGAATGATAAATAAATCAATATATCTGGTGCGAATCACGAATTTATTAATCAAAGATACGCGCTGTATATACCTGCAACCTTGAATCCACAATCCCACAGTGCGAATGTTGTGCAACCGTGGGAGTATGTCAATTAACTAATGTGAATCTATATATATGATTTCAATAATTTCTTCCTCCCCGTAACGCCAATAAAATCGTTTAGCCATTGATGCAGAAGAACTCCAGATATCATTTTCTTTCGTATAATATCTATGAGTTCTTAAACTGCGGTAGCCTGGTCCTGATTCCGCTAAGATTTCAAAAGCTTTATCATATTGCTTCCGGTCTTTTCTTGGTAATGCATCAAGTTGTTTTTGGACTTTGTTCGTAAAAATCAAATAAAACTTGACCATTTTTAAGTCAAAAGTAAAAAGTTAAAAAGTAAAAGAAAGAATTGATGTAATATTTATCCTCCCAATCAATAACAGCCTGTAAATTAGTTGTAGAAATTCTCTTTTTACTTTTTACTTTTAATTTTTTACTTCTATAAGCTACGGTGGAGCGCGTGCTTTTTTCATAATATTCACTTCACTTGAGTTGAAAAATATTTAGAGAGATTGCCACACTGCGGTTAAACTATAAACGCAGCATCATCGATGTTGAGTTCGGGTTGGGTTCCGACTACTGCGACTTTACAGCGGTGGTGTGCAGACATGGGATAGAATCGAACTTGGTCTTCCCGCTTATTCACCAGTCGCATTAAGAGTTTTGAAATACTTTTGTATTGTTGCTCATCTAAGACGCATTCAAAAACTGACTTTTGGACTCGTAACCCATAACTTTCCAGCAATTTTGACACTTTATTACGACGAGTATCGCTAACAATGTCATAGCAAACAAGATAAAACATCACTACTTCACTAAGGTTAATGCTGGTTTTTGACTTTCAACTGTATTGCTAAAATTGTTGCGATCGCGAATAAGTTTCAGCGCTAGGGGACGGTAATAATCAACATTACCAAGTAACGACGCAATATATTCTTTAACCTGGAAGTCGATACACTGACGGTAAGAAACTTCTCCAATGTAAGGATGTAGTACCAAAGATTTTAACTTTCCTTCCCAAGATTGTAGAAACTGTTTCAAGTGGTTATGATATTTCTTCCCGTTTCTTTTGCAATTACCGTTACTATTTTTAGTCAGATTGCGAACAAAATGCAACACCAAATCATCTACAATAGCTGCGTGAAATTCTGCACTCAAGTCCCATGCTAAAGGCAGTTCGTGGTCAGTATCTTTGTGTAAAATACCATAATCTGGGTGAAGTCCTGCGGTTTGTAGGTGGGTATAAATATATTGGTGAAGTAGTTGATTTCCTAATTCAAAAAACCTATTAATTTGCTGTACTGATGCGTAGCAATTTGAGCTATATAAACTCAGCAGGGAAGCAACAGCTGTAGAGTAAATTTTGTCTGCTTCTTCAATATATTGGTACAGTTCTTCGGTAGATGGTGCTATTGATAAGTTATCCATCAATAGCGTCAAATAGTTTAAAGCACGTTGGATTGTGTAATCGTTGTAGTTACGAGTCCAACTTTGTAAATAAGTATGTTGGTTGTGCAGTTTTGCCCAAATAATGCTTTCTGCTGTTGCACGATTAAATTCTTTGTCATGTAAGTTTTGACGTTGGTAATTTAAGTATTTTGCTTGAACTGTGGATGGATTTTCCGCACGTCCGATATATTCACCTGTGTGAGAAAAGTATAGGACAGGAATTTGATTTAATCGAACAATTTGCATTACATCTTTTGGTAATTTGATATTACCGAAAATGATAAATTGGCTAATGTTATTGACGCGGATAAAGAATTTTTGTTGGTTTTGGTGAAATACTTTCAAATACTTAGTGTGGACTTTGAAAGATACGTTTGGTTCGGTCAGGTAAATTGTTGACATAAGTTTGATGTGGTAAAGATGTGAATTTCAAAGTAAAAGAAAACTTTCTTTGCTCTTTTCCTTTTGACTTATCACTATCTTCTCAAACACGTATATTAGTACGTATCGCAGTAAAGGCTATTTTTATATGAGTTTGTATATGAGTTATATGACTTTGTTGTAGGTATAAATTCAAAAGATTATTTGACTTATTCCCGTTTATTTATTGAATATAGGTAAATCTGTTAAAAAATATCCCCAGGCTTTCAAAAAGTCTAGGGATTATATTTTTTTCGCTGTTTCCATTTTTATTCGACTTACAAAAAGTCAAAGCCGCCCTAGCCGATGAAGCAGCTCCAAGCGACACTAAGTTTCCATTTTTATTCGACTTACAAAAAGTCAAAGGTAAATAGGTTTGATTTCAGAACTGACAAAAAAGGTTTCCATTTTTATTCGACTTACAAAAAGTCAAAGCAAACTGTTCCAGGTGTCAATTCTGTTAACGTTGAATTGTTTCCATTTTTATTCGACTTACAAAAAGTCAAAGTACTTGCCGTATAGACAGTTTCATACCTCTCGACTATGAGTTTCCATTTTTATTCGACTTACAAAAAGTCAAAGACAGGAGTTGAAAAAACTCCCGAACCTGTTCAAACAGTTTCCATTTTTATTCGACTTACAAAAAGTCAAAGCAAGCAGCTGCGCCTTCAACAGAATTTATAATTGAGTTTCCATTTTTATTCGACTTACAAAAAGTCAAAGGGTAGCAAAACGCTACATTTCAGAGGCAAAATTGAAGAGTTCCCATTTTTATTCGACTTACAAAAAGTCAAAGCATTGCTAGTTGGTGTAAATCGCCTTTTGATAATCTGTTTCCATTTTTATTCGACTTACAAAAAGTCAAAGTATTCAGCTTAAAGGAAATCTTATGGATTTCCATAGACAAGTTTCCATTTTTATTCGACTTACAAAAAGTCAAAGACGCTGATGACGGATCAACGGATGAAGACGTTTACAAGTTTCCATTTTTATTCGACTTACAAAAAGTCAAAGAACAATCTTAATAACAGAATCTATCACAGCGGATTATTGTTTCCATTTTTATTCGACTTACAAAAAGTCAAAGGCTAGGCTCATAGAACCCTTTCCCTGAAACAATTCTACACCCCTAATTCTGAGGGGGTCAATATTTACTAGAAATCTTTGATACTTCTTATTACTAAACAACATTTCTAACACCTTAAAACCCGTAACCAGTAATAGATCCGAGGGGGTTAACGAAATAATAGACATTTCAAAGATTGTTATACCCCCTCAGATACTTATCAATCACTTATAATCTATAAGGTTAACTAATGAAATGATCAACCTTACAACTTCCAAACCATTGGTCTATAAATTTCAACTTTACCCGTCAAACAACTAATATATTCCCTAACTTGTAATTCAATAACACGACGAAAAGGTACTTTTTGTTCGGTGTGGGGATGAGTTATTTCTGATTGTAGCTTTTCTTCCCAATGTTTGAGGAATTTTTTTAGCGCATGAGTTTGAAAATAAACTCCTCCACGCTCGTCGGGATTTGTAAAATCTTCAATGTCAAAAATGCGAGAATTGACTAAATAAGCTGTCAACGAATCTACTAGTTGTGCGCGAAACTCTTCCATTAAATCTGAGACTAAAGCTGGATGATTATCGCGAGGAACGTGCAAATTTCCAAAATGCGTGTGTAGCCCTACAGACTGAACAAAAGAAAAAACATTTTGACTTAGTAAAGTATATCCCAAACTGAGCATACTATTAATTGGATCGGTTGGCGGTCTTTTAGTACGCTTAGAGAAAGAAAAATCTCCCACAAATAATGAACCCAGCGCTTGAAAATAGACTGTAGCTGCTTTTCCTTCATACCCTCGTAGAGCATCCATAGAATCAGCTTGGGGTAAATTATCCATTAATTCAGCAATTAAATCGATTGCTGAAATTGCAATTTTTGACGGACGACGACGATTTAGTTTTAATAGTAATGCACGAGAATTATGTAGTTTAGCCCAAAGGATTGCTTCAGCTTGCTTTCTAATAAAATCCGGATTTTGACTGCATTCCACCTGACGCATTAAATATCCAACCTTAGCATTACCTTCGGTTTGTAATCTACCAAAATATCTTCCTTTTTGGGATAAATACATTATCGGAATTCTTCTTCTTAAAGATGCACTCACCGCACCGTGGGAAACATTACAGCAACCAAACAAAACAATATTACTCACTCTGACTGCTGGTATTTTTATCTTCAATACTTGTTGATAAAAAACCTGAAATTGCTGATTTTTAATGCTTAAATAAGCACCTTGGTCGGTAACGTATAATGTACTCATAAAATCCTGCCAATAGTGAGAAATTGCTGCACGGGGGAATGCTAGAGGTTTGCTGATATCGCAAGCTTTCGGAGGAGTGGATTTGAAGTTGTAGGGACGTTGCTTAGGACGAAAATAAGGAGTACCCGAATCATTCGTTACCCATTCACCGGGACGTTTTGGAGGTGGAGGTGGTGGTGCATAGACTTCCCCCTTAGCAAAGCGATAACCCAAGAAAATAAACTCATCACCAGGAGTAAAAATCTCTGTCTTATCTGGTTGAATAGTTAAATAAATTTCTCCCAACCACCGAGTAATTTTGTCCAAAATCCGATTAGCTTCCGCGAAACTGCTGCAAGCAATAACAAAATCATCCCCATATCGAACTAAATTTATTCCCTGACTTAGACATTTTTTATCAAAATCAGTCAGATATAAATTAGCCAAAGCACCCGAAAGAATACCACCTTGTAACAACCCCTTCCCAGCATTTTGATACTGTCCCTTAATGATTATTCCGGACTTAAGTTGCTGCTCGATTAACTGCAATACAATTGATTCAAGCTTTAATTTATCCAGCGCAGTTAGCAATAAAGCCAAGCAGATGTTATCAAAAAACTCCGTAATATCAGCTTTGATAACCCATTTAGGTTGATATTGATAGTAACCATATAAATGCTGTACTGCTTGCTGAATACTACGTCCCGGACGGTAAGCATAGCTACAATCCACAAACGTATCTTCCAAAGGAAAATATAATTCATCAAGTAACAAACGCTGCACAACTCTATCCCGAACAGTAGGAATACCAATTAAGCGTTTGCTACCATCTTTTTTAGATATATAAAATCCTTTTGCGGGGCTGGGAGTGTAACTTTCATGCTTGATTTGAGATTCAATCTTAAGTAATTCATAGGAATAATTAGACTCAAATAATTCAACCGACATCCCATCAATACCAGCAGATTTACTCCCCGCACGAACCTGCAACCACGCAAAATGTAGCTGTTCAAAAGTAAACATGGCGATTAAGTAAAAAGTTAGAAGTAAAAAGTAAAAAAAGTAGGGTGCTGTGACGGTCACGATAATTTATCAAATATAATCAAACAAATTGTGGATACCGTCACGCACCATCTGAGCTTGTTTTTACTTCCACCATTTTTGCAGTAGCACATATGAGTATGTATATGATTTATTGACTCAGATGTATGACTTCGTATATGACTTAATAAAGGTTCTCTTTTAAATCTTGAATTATCATGAGTAGCCGCTCCTTAAATGCATCACTAAAAGGTCAAGAAATACTGCGGAAAGCCTTAGAACGGCAAAACTTGACTCAAAAGTCTTTGTCTTATGAAGGTAGTGCAGACGGTATTGCAGCTTGGTGTACCATTAACCGATTTTTTAACGGTAAACCCACTCAACGCCAATTATTTACAAAGATTTGTGACGAGTTAAAGTTAGATTGGCAAGATATTGCTGCATTTCCCGAAGAAGAATTAACTCCCTTAGATAAAATTTGGTTGCAGCTGATACAACTTGGTTCACCTACAGAAGAGATGGGATTAGTCTTAACCAAAGAGGAAACCCTCGGTTGGGGAACTAAATTACCCAGTCGCTACGAAAAGTCCGTGCGTATAGGAAGTTATATTCAAGTTGAAGTCAACCTAAATATGCAGGGGTATTTGCTGCTGCTACTTAAAGATGCGTCAGAGGAAGTATCTTGTTTTTGTCCTTCCTGTTTTGCTCCTCAAAATAAATTAGAAGCTGGTAAAATAATTCTTCCGCAAGCAGATTCTCCTATAACTTCCTTTCTCATTAAAGGTAATCCAGGGAAAGAGCAGATTTTAGCCGTAGTTACTCCAAAAATTCCCAATTTACAATGGCTACCAAAACCAAGTGATGAGCCTTTAACGCTAAACGAAGATTATCTAAACACGTTACTAGATTACGCTAATGGTAATACAGAAAGACAAATTTTATATACAGAATATCAAGTTATTAAGTAAAAAAGTAGGGTGCTGTGACGGTTACGAGAATATATCAAACATAATCAAACAAATTGTGGATACCGTCACGCACCATATTTTAAAAGTCAAAATTCATTAACTCCGCGAAACTCTGCGCTACCTTCTCTGCGAGACGCTGAGCCGCGCCTTACGGCGATCGCGAATGCGCTCCTCTGCGTTAAAAAAAGAAAAACCATGGAAAACAACATCTCCCAAACCCTCGAACAAGTAAACCAACTCAACCGAGAAATTGTAAGATTAGCCGGGGAAGGTGATATAAAACAAGCAATATCAATCACCAAAAAAGCAATTAAACTAACTAAAGAAAAAATTGGCGAACATCCAGCATTAGCAGATAGCCTCAATAACCTCGCAGAATTATATCGAATTCAAGGGAATTATCCAGATGCCCAATCATTGCTGATTGAAAGCATAGAAATGAGAAAGCAATTATTGGGAGAAAACCATCCCGATGTTGCTCAAAGTTTAAATAATCTGGCTGTATTTTACGTAATTCAAGGTAATTATTCCGACGCTGAAAACTATTTTTTTCAAGCTTTGCATCTGTGGAAAATTCACCTTGGTGAAGAACACGAAGAAATTGCAACTATTTTAAATAATATTGCTGAAGTATATCGAGAGCAAGGACGTTATGCTGAATCAGAGAAAATGCATATTAAAGCCCTAAATATGCGAAAATCTCTATTTGGAGAAAAACATTCCGATGTTGCTCAAAGTCTGGATAATTTAGCTGCAATCTATGAAAACCAAGCACGCTATCAAGATGCGGAAAAAATACATCTACAAGCATTAGCAATGCGTAAAAAATTGCTTGGTGAAGAAGATTGGAATGTCGGAGCGAGTTTAAATAATTTAGCTGCTTTATATGATTCTCAAGGACGTTTTACGGAAGCTGAAGACTATTATACCCAAGCTTTTGAATTAGGCAAAAAATGTTTGGGGAATGAAAAACATCCCTCTATTGCTATTATTTTAAATAATCTTGGCGGTATTTCTGAAAATCTGGGTCGTTATGCAGATGCGGAAAAAATTCATTTACAAGCGTTAGAAATACGAAAATCTTTATTTGGAAAAGAACATTTAGAAGTTGCTCAAAGTTTAAATAATTTAGGTAATGTTTATCTACTTAAAGGACTTTATTTAAAAGCTGAAGAAGTTTATCAACAAGCTTACGACATTAGAAAATTGTTTTTAAATCCAGAACATCCCGATATTGTCCAAATATTACATAATTTTGCCGTTCTCTATACTTATCAAGGACGTTATCAAACAGCAGAATCTATTTGTTTAAAAACACTTGATTCAATTGAAAAAGCATACGGTAAAAATCATCCTAATTACGCCGATAACTTAAACCATTTAGCGCTAGTTTATCAAAGACAAGGAAATTATTCTCAAGCCGAACAAAAATATTTAACGGCTTTAGCCATTAGAAAAAATATATTCGGAGAAGAGCATCACGATATTGTTGAAAGTTTAAATAGAATAGCAGAAATTTACCGCTTACAAGGAAGATATTCTCAAGCAGAAGCTATATACAAAGAAAATTATCGATTAGCAAAACGCTTACTGGGAGAAATGCATCCCGATGTTGCGGGAATTTTGAATAGTTTGGCAGTACTTTATGATGCTCAGTTTAAATATGCAGAAGCAGAAAAGCTATTTACGGAAGTATTTTTAATTATTAGAAGTCAGTTTGGTAATAATCATCCCCAGGTAGCCACAACTTTAAATAATCTTGCTACAGTCTATGGTAGTTTAGAACGTTTTCCCGAAGCAGAGGAATTGCATTTACAGGTATTGGAAATTAGAAAAAACATCTTCGGTGAAGAACATCCCGATATTACCAACAGCTATAATAATTTAGCAGAAATTTACCTTGCTCAAGGGAAATATGCAGAAGCAGAGAAATATTACAATTTAGCTTTATCCCTAAGAAAGAAATTATTGGGAGAAAATCATCCAGATGTCGCATTCAGTTTAAATAATCTATCAACCTTGTACGCTGCAATAAAACGTTATCAAGAAGCTTTATCTTACCGTATCCAAGCCAGTCATATCCACGATAATTTAATTAGTAATGTCTTTGCTTTTAGCTCAGAAAATGACCGTTTAGCGTTTATTGATAAGATTAGAGGTAACTTCGATTTATTCTTATCCCTAATTTACCAATATTTTTCCAACTCACAGCAAGCCATACAATCAGCATTTGATTTTATTCTCAAACGTAAAGGCTTATCAGCAACATCCCTCACTGCTCAAAACCAAGCCATTTATAACGGGAAATATCCACATCTAGCATCGGAATTTCAGCAACTCCGGGAATTGAGCAATCAAATCATACATCTGACAATTTCAGCCAGTCAAACCCAAAATCTTGCCAATTATCAAACTAATTTAACTCAACTTCAAACCCAATACGACAACCTACAAAAACGAATCGCAGCACAAGTACCAGAAATCCAGCTATCAGAACAAATTCCCAACCGTAACGCGATCGCAGTTTCATTACCAGCTAATTCAGTCTTGATTGAATTCGTGCAATTTGATGTGTTTAACTTCCAAGCCATTCGAGCCAACGGAGAAACGCAATGGCAGCCTTTCCATTATCTTGCCTTTATTTTACCAGCCGGACAACCCGATACAGTGCAAATGGTTGACTTAGGTGAAGTCGAAAAAATTGATCGGTTAATTCAAATATTCCGCACAAGAGCATCCGATGTCAATACTCCAACATTGGGCTTTAAAACATCTATCCCAGCCAAACCCAAACTACAAATAAAACAATATAATCCTACCGATTCGATTCAACTTAGTAAACTTATATTAGCCCCGATACGAGAAAAACTTGGTAATAACTGCCAACAATTAATATTTGCAACCGATGGCAATTTAAACTCAGTCCCGTTGCAAATATTACCCATAGATGAAACTGGTAAACGTCTGTTAATGGATGAATATACCGTTTCCTATGTAGGAGTAGGAAGAGATATTTTACGCTCCCATTCAGGGATTGCAGACATCGCTGATAAACCAATCATAATTGCAGATCCAGATTTTGATTTAGCTGTACCTAATCACACCGAGCAACAAAAACAACCTTCTAATGAAGAATTTATTGATACATTTGACAGCCAAAATTTATCACGCACTATTAGCACCAAACTCCTGGGTGAAACCGTTGCTAATAAGCTCAAAGATGTACAATTATACATGGGTGAACAAGCCTTAGAAACTCATTTAATCAACGGTAAATGCCCGAAAATTATGCTCATCGCTACTCACGGATTATTTTTACCTGATACCAAACAAGTTTCCAACCCCATGATGCGCTCTGCACTGGCTTTAGCAGGAGCCAAAACTTGGCTATCCGGTGGAATTTTACCCGAAAATGCCGGTAAAGGAATAGTATTTGCCCAAGATATCGCGAGTTTAGATTTGCAAGCCAACGAACTTACAGTATTATCAGCCTGCAACACCGCTAGAGGAGATATTAAAATTGGTGAAGGTGTATTTGGCTTGCGTCGAGCATTTGCGGTTGCCGGTACAAAAGCATTGGTGATGAGTTTGTGGGAAGTACCTGATAGAACAAGTGCTTTATTAATGGAACGGTTTTTTGATAACTATCAAGCTGGTATGGATGCCATCGCAGCGTTACAAAATGCTCAAAACTATATTCGTAATATTACGGTCAAAGAGTTGAGAAAATCTGCTTTGGGAGTGGATATTTTGAAAGAACTTTTGAAATTGCGGGAATTGCCAGCGCAAATGCAAATTGATTGTCAGGAAGATGATAAACCTTTGGCACATCCATTTTATTGGGGTGCTTGGATTTGTCAGAATTAGAAGTTTTTTTAGATGGTAATAAGCGAATAGAGATAAAGTACTCGCTCCCAAACGATTTGAGCAAGCCGTACATCTAGACAATTTCCAAGGACTGCTCGGCGAGCGCGAGTAACTCTGTTGCCGCTCGGCACTCCTGGGGGGATGTCCAGCCGATTGGCAGCCCAAACTGTATTTCTAGCCATTCGGGGTTGAATACTTCCTTCTTGCCAATTAACGCAATTTTCTTGGCCTTGGCTTCCGATTTGGTATTTCCAGGGGGTCGTCCTTTTCCACTCCAACTTAACGCTCCTGGACGTGGCAATGAATAAGAGTCTTTCTCCCGACCATTTGGTTCCGAAGCGAAATCGCGTTCCGATAACAACCCATTCTGCATCGTACCCATATGCATAAAGCTGCCGCAGCATCTGTTGAAAATATGTTCCGGGTTTGTCTCCTGGGTATTGGGGAGCCGACAATAATCCGGGTACGTTTTCGAGGCAGAAAAATTTGGGTTGGATTCTAGCAACAAGTCGCAAAACTGCGGGTATACAATCTCGTTCGTCGGCTTCTCCCCTTCGATGACCTTCAATACTAAAAGGCTGACATGGCGGTGATGCGGTAATAATGTCGATTGGTTCTTTCTCAATTCGGAGGTTCCGCACCGAGTTGTAGATTGGCACACCGGGGAACCGTTTTTGCAAGATTTGTTTACAAAACGAGTCGATTTCACAGAGTCCGCATAGTTGAACTTTTCCGGTGATGATTCCGGAGAGGGGGAAACCGCCTCCAATTCCGCTGCACAAATCAAGCTGTCGGAGTTTTCTTGTTCCCATTGGTGCCATGCCTCCTCATATTCGATTAATGTGTCATAGTCATCCGGTTCTGGTGGCTCGATGCTGTCATCCCAAAAAATCATCGGATTGCCATCTGAATCGAGTTTACGCGGCATTTCGCCGAAATGTGCCGGATTCCAACGGTCAGACTCAGAAATTTCTTTCACTTTCGTTCTCCCCAGAGCGTTTTATTCTGAAACGGATGCACCCATCGAAACTTTTTTATACAATAACTAAAAGCTCAGTTAACCGAGTAAGACATATCTCGCCATCGACGCAGCTGATGATATATCTCAATTTCATGAAAGGCTCGATTTTCCCATATTAACGTTCCTGGAAGTTTGATTTCATACACCCCATTCGTAATCTCCTTATATTCCTCGATAACACCCTCTTTCTTGGCTTTATTTAATACCTTGACACTATCCGGAGTGATATCAATCACCCTCCGTTTTTGCTCAATACAGAGAGAATTCCAGGCTTCTCCTTTAATTTCTGGATATTGGTTAAATATGTTTCTAATATCTTCCCAATTTCCCTGTATTAGCACATCGATTGCTTTGTCTAGGGGTGTCGGTTCTAACTCTAAATCCGACTCTTGGGGTTCCTCTAAATATTCTTGTGCTTCTGAGGCGCTAGTATAAGACCTAAACCTACTTGTTTCTTCGACTACTTCTAACTCGCTCCAATGGAAATAATTATTGAAACCATCAACTTTAACCAGGATGGGAGTGATATTCTCCCCATTTAATCCGATTACCTTACCTTGTCTGTTCCGAAGATTCCCTGTTTTAATTTCTACAGTAGCAGGTATATCGAATCCCATTGATACGAGAGCGTCATTACGAACGTCGGTGTCTACCCATGCCAACTCTTGCTCGAAGTTTTGATAGCTAGCCAAAGTTGCACCCCAAGTTTCTCGCCACAGGGGATTGTGGTTGACGGCATAATTAGAAAGATGCTTGAGGGATGTTCCATCATGCCGAACTATATTCGATATGGCATTCCATCTTTTTTCTTGGGGAACTGCTGCTTCCCATCGCTGGCAATTCTCCGCAATTAAGTTGCCCGTTTGATGATCAAGGAAGCCGATATCATCAACATCAGCTTGCAGTTGTTCGCTCAATTCTTGCCACTTATCTTTGACGGTTGGGATTTGATTGACTGATGGGATTGGTTCACTATAATGATTATCATCATTCACTCTCACACCAACACCATTCACATCACGGGCAGCGCTTTCTTCTTGTTGCCCTTCCCTAATCTTCTGATATAAATCAGCAACTGCCTCTCTGAGTATTGCTTGCGGTATTAGCCCGTACTCATCCATTAGCTTTTGAGTTAATACTCCCGTCTGCTGGTCATCTTCATATACGGGTGGAAACTGCGCGTAGCGTTCACCCCTGCAATTTCTATGCCATATTGAAGGTTTTTCTGGTAACTCCAATTCCTTCTCTTTCTTAAGTAATGCTTGCCTTTCTTTGATTAAACCAAGAACGCGATCGCAAGTTATATCATCTTCGTCAAGTTGGTTTAGTTCTTCGATTATCGGCTTGTATTTCTCTGAGCATAATCTTAATAACGTCGTAACGGGGATTTGGATTAGAGCATGGGGACGATGAGCAAAATCTTGGAAATGTTCTGCTAACTTGAGCGCCCGTCTTTCTTCTGAACTCCCCTTATCCCAACCGTACCCGTCGAGTAGTTCTCGATACTCTCGCTTGCTGTATCCGTTCTTGTATTCGTAAAGCAGGAAACTCATGTGGAGATATTCTATGGTGCTGGCTTCCAGATGCTTTACGGGGTCGGCATCTATAATATTATGAGTTTTTTGGTAGGTTGATTTTTGTAGTAGTTGCATGGTATTAATAAATTCTGATTTTGTTGTTTGGTCTTCCTTTAAGACCAAATTTTATTTATTTGACCAACTCAAATATTAAGCAGCACTTTGTTTTGCACTAGTTTGCTGTCTTTTTTTATAGACTGCGATCGCATATCCCAAGGTAATTTCGTAATGTTGGGGCATATCGCGCAACTCCATATCACAACCCCATTCGTATAACCTGCGTTTGGATATGTTTAAAGTTTGGGATAGTAAAGTAAAGCATTGCCCGCGAAATTTGGTGGAACTAATTACTTTCAATCTTTCCGATGGCGATAATCCGAGTAAAAGTATCTCCTCTATAAATTCCATCGCGCTTACTGCTGGCGCTTCATAATCGTGATGAATAATTCTGTTTAATTCTTCCTTTGATAGTGCTGCTTGCGCGTAGCTACAAGTAACTTTGGCATAATGAGGCATACCTTCAAAGTTGGGATTTTCACCCCATTCACGAACCGTCTTTCTCTTCATTCCTAATATCTTGGAGAGCAGTTTGACACATTTAGAGCAGTATCCGAAACTAGTTTCTTCTTCCAAAATGTTTTCGGATGAAAGTTGGTCAATATCGAAGCAGTAACGCAAGAAATGGCGGGGTTCGATATTTTCCGAGGGTAGGGTTTTGAGCATTTCGTAACTTTTCATAATCTTTATGGTTTTTGTGAACTTTAAAATACGATATCATAGCTAGAGCATCTCTAGTACAAAACTTTTCTCAATTAATTGTATAGTTTTTATGACAGAAGGCAAAACCTGTTGAAATTTCTGGACTTGACCCAAAGCGTAAGGGAATATATATGAAAAGTTCTAAAAAATCTACTATGGCGATTGATCCTCATAACACCAGATTGACTATTACGATATCGAAGTACAACTATAAAAAACTGTTGCATTGGGCTAAAATTCATGGGAAACAACCTACCGCTTTCGCAGGTCAGATAATTTCTTCGAGATTAGAAGCAAACACAAACCTTATTAAAGAACAAGTCGCGGATATGGCGAAAAGCGAGAATATTTCCGTTGAAGAATTAGAAGAAAGATGGGAAGAAGAAGACAACAAATTATAGGTAAAGATATATTGAGCTTATTAAGCCAAAATTAATTACTTTGACAAAAATGATGTTTTATCAATTATTGTCAAAGTTTTCAGTTGCTTTACCGGGTCGGCATCTATATTTATAGATTTTTTGGTAGCTAATTGATTTTTGTAGTCGTTGCATGGTATCGTACCCATTCGTCAAGTGTAGTCGAGTCTTTTTTTAGACCGACTTTTTCCTCTTTAAGTTAACCGACACCGATAAGGGTATTGGATTCGTGTCAAGAATAGTCGCAGACCATCTTGACCGTTTGTGGGAACCGCTTTATGCTTCTCAAGTAGCAGCCGACGATTTTGAAAATTGGTAAGGAGTAAAACATGGTACAGGCACCACAACAAATTACAGAATTTACAAAAGAAAAGGTACAACAAGCTGTAGATGCAATTCTTGACGTTCTTGGGGAACCAGAAACCGAGCTGCATCAAGAAGCACGTAATGCTTTTGTTCAAGGCGATTATGCTAGGGTAAAGCGATTAGCTTCCACTAATTTGTCAGACTATTACTGCAAATCCCTCGGATACCTTGGTGGCGCACTAAAGCTTACACCCAATACTGATACAATCCTTGCAGAATCTGCACGAGCGGCAGCAGATTTTAATAGAGAAAAGGTTTTATTTCAGCTTGGGAATGAGATAAAAAGCGCTTTGGGTTAATTTTTGTTTCAATCCTCGATTTTTCAATGTTTTCGCGGTTGTCGCAATTAATCTTTATTACCGATAATTTGCGATTAATTTAGATATTAATACTTTGTGATGGTAAAGTCAACACGCTATGTAGATAATAGCCACACATTTTTAGATTTAGTTGTTAAATTTCGTAAAGCTTGTGCAGTAACAGAATTAGAGATATATATTATTGATGCACCAAGACGATGGACGCAAACAACGTCTTTCTTTACTATGTAAAAAGCTTCGTGGTGATGAATCAGTGCGTTCTTTCACAAAAAAGCGTGCCAAAGAATTGGGAGGTATTAATTTTTCTACCTGGAGCGCTTGGGAAAGAGGTCAAGCAGATTTAAGTAAGGACTCTTTGGATAAATTAGTAAAATTTATTGGTTGTTCTCACGAAGCGCTTGGCGGATACTTAAATAACTTCATAGGCTTAGAAGAACTTTTTCAACCTTCTTCTAATAACTTTAAGCCAAATGAAGAATCAGATTTTTCCCCAGAAGTGACTACGGCATGGGTAAAATCGCTAGCTACACAAGATAAACTATTTGTCGCAACTCAAGGTTTACAAGCATTTCAAGAAGAATTTGATAAGTTTGTTGAAGCAAGAGCTAAAGAGAAAATAGAATTGCTATTAAATTTATTGTCCGCCAATACCTATCCTGAAAATTCCAAAATTGAAGAAACTGCAATAAAGTTGGATCTGTCGGTGGAAGATTTAAGGAAGTTGTGCGATCGCCATTTTAGTTAGTGAAAGTTTTCTCATTTTTATAAGTAACTTTTTGCAAAAGAATCAAAGTTATTTATGTCAAATGATGATGACGAACATAAGCAACGGCTTTCTGCCTTATGCAAACGGCTTCGTGGGGAAGAGTCGTTACGTTCGTTTACCAAAAAACGAAGCAAAGAGTTAAAGGGTATTAGTTTTGCCACCTGGGGTTCTTGGGAAAGATGCCAATCAGAACTAAGCCGAGATTCCTTAGAAAGGCTAGTAAGCTTTATCGGTTGTTCTTATAAATATTTCTTACTCTTATCTAAATGGTTTTATAACTTTAGAAGAATTACTTCAACCTACCCCAGTAAGCGAGATCGAGATAGATAATGAATCCGAGTCAACCCTTTCCCCAGATGCTGCTGCTGGTTGGATGAAGTCACTATCTCCTGAAGAGCAATTGCTTGTAGTTTCTCAGGGTTTTCAATTATTGCAAGGGCAGCTTGACAAGCTTGTTGAAACAAGAACTACAAAAAGAATAGAATTGCTTTCGGATTTATTATTCAGTAAAGATTATCCCGACAATTATAAAATTGAAACAATTGCAAAAAAACTTAATATGTCAGTAGAGTTTTTGAAGAAGTTGTGCGATCGCGTTTTTGAATCGTGAAATTTTATACTGAATCATCTTTCCAACCGCCGCATTCGGGACAATCCTAATGAACTCGTGCCGTGTAATTCCGGTCAAAATCTATACCACATTGGGGACACTTTCTGGTAAACATGGGGTAATTATCAAGTAATTCTAATTGCTAGTAATCTTCACCCAACTCTTTGAGTAGTTTGCTTAATTCTTCATCGTGTAAAATTTCATTTTGAGTCTTAGTATCAGAAACATAGCGCTTGTCATGCGACTAACTTCGTATATTCCTCTTCCGTTTGGGTTTAGTAAACAACCACGCTAAGAACCAAAAAAAGGTGGTAGCCACAAAACTCCACAGCAAAGATGATGCTAGGGGGTGAACTGGGTACTTAAAATTTATTATCCCTGGTGCGAAGGGTTTATCTATATGTTGCGTGACAACACCAGAAACTATTGCACCGCCGCCAAAGGCTATACCTAATCTTTGAATGGTATTTTCTAAAGAGCGATCGCGTTTAGCTTGTTCTACTTCTACTATGCCGCGAATTATCCCAATCATCTGCTCAAAGAGGTTTTGACCGGGGGTAAGATATTTGAGGTAGGTTTCTATTTGTTGCTGCCATTGCTTTTCGGCGCGATTTAGAAAGTCTTGCCAGAATTTGGGAGTATCTCCTCCGATAGCGGTAATTTTTTCTAAACAAGTTTTGTAATTACTTATATTTGTAGAAATAGCTGTGTAATGTGATTCTAAGTCTTGAAGAGAACGAGCATATTCAAGGCTTTTTTGTGGCATTTCTGCCAGTAATTCTTTGAGTGGTTGTAGGTCTTGGGAATCAGCTATAAGATTGGAAAAATCTTTTATCTTTTTTTCTAAGTAACTATAAATAACTCTTGCTTCTGGGTAGCGATTGCGAGCTTGCTGATAAATATAAAGAATTTTGTGACGACAACAGAGTAAATTTAATAGCCAGTCATAGGCTTCACCTGCTAGTTTTGGTGTTTGAGCTTGATTATTATTCAGGCATATCAAAATATGAGATTTTTTAGTTAGGTTTTGAGCATCATCGGGATCGGCTGCTTCGTATTCAAATAGTAAACTACCAAAAATTTCACCCTGCTTGATAAAAACCGGATTTAAGTTTGTTCCTGCAAACAATGCAACTGCGTATTGGTTAGCAAGTTCTTGACAGTTTTCATTTGCATCTACTTCCCCATAAATCCATAACGTTTGTCCTAGAGATGCTTGAATATTATGTGGTAGCAGAGAAGTTGGTTGGAAATGTTGCAGTTGCGCTACATCAATGGGTATGTGGGGTGATTCTGGGAAAAGAGTAAGATCCGCAGCATAAGTATCATTAAGTACAAAAGGCTGAATCTTGGCATTAATTCTAAAACCTTCTGTTGTAGAAATGCTACCTAAATCTATGCTGCCAGAATCTGTTAACCACTCAGTTTGCATACCTTGCTCAGCTTCGGGGTAGTAATTGCCATTGTGATAACAAATTAATTTTGACCGTAAATCTTTCAAATAAGAAAATAAAAGTGAATTTTCACCCAGCTTTGCTAGATTTTCCCATAAAAGGTTAGCATCTACATCAACTTCATCGGGAGCATCCGTCAAACTATGGCGCAGATGGAAAGTATAAAGACTGATGGTAAAATTCTTCACTGCTGCTGTTTAGGTGGTGGGGGATTCAACAAAGGCGAGTTCTTTTTAATGCTATTATCTAACAGTTCTTTGTAAGGTAGGCTAGGCTGATTGGGTTTAGTAGGAGATTGGCTATTAGCTATACCCAAATTTTTATCTAAGTCAATGGAAGATGAAGAACTGATTACTTCTAGTTTCTGCTCATAAGCTTGTAGAATTTGATTGCGGGAATCAAATTGTAACCAATTTTCAATTATTTCTGATATTTCTTCCACATCTTCTGGGAAATTGCTAGATAGTTGATGCAATTCATCCCAATCTTGATGAGAAATCAAGTTAGATTTAGATTCAATAACTTGAATAAAAGCCCGAATGCTATTGTCGTAAATTGACATTAATCATACTCCTTTACCTGTAACAAAAAAAGCTGACCAATAAAAAGGTGATTCAAAGGGTTTAATAGTTGCACTATAGTTCTGGGCAAAGTATTTATCTAGCTCTCTTCGCCAAGCTAAACTCAGTGATGAATTCTTCAGCCAGTCTTGAAATCCTTGTGCTGTAGTATCCCTTAACCAGCGTTGAGTTATATTTAGAGCTACTGTAATACTATTTTGTGTCCGTAATTCTTCGTAAAATTTAATCATCAATAAAGCAGTAGCAGTAGCACTTACAGTCCAGAGACTACTAACTACATTTGTGCTACCAGCTAAAAGGAAACCGTAGGGTAAGCCAATGTACTCATCACTCAGATTGAAATCAATTACACCTGTTTCGCAAGCAGCAAGAGTGACTAAGCGACAATTTTTCAATTTGAAATGAGCAATTATATCAGCCAAAGTAATATTCTCATCGGCTAATTGTAAACCAGAATCAAAGGAGGAACTAATATTAAAGAAACCGTGACAAAAGAAAAATATATTGTGAGCTTGAGCTAATTTTTCATTTAATGTAAAAAGTTTGGTGTTTTCATCATGATGGAGAATTTCAGCTTTTTTAGCATTTGCTTCTTTTAAAACATAGTTATCTGTAAATTGTTTTTTGATAGCTGAAACTGCTCCTAAATCCTTACCATAGTCTTGATATAAGTCTTCTGTAGGGTTTTGTATCGCAAACAGGGATTGAAAATCAGGACGTTCTCGCTTTTGTATTTGTTGCAGTATTTGACAACTGGGAGCATAGCTGACACCACCAGTAAATAAATCCATTAGACAAGGTGAATTCTCATAATTTTGACTTATTGGGAGTGCATGAAGGGGTAACAAGTGCAGGAAGTGATGGGGAATTAAGACAAGTTTATTGCAGTGATTTGGTATCTGGGCAAATATTTCATCAATGTGCAAAATGGAGGCTAATTCTTTGAGTTCTCCCCCTAAGCTATTCTGCCATTCTTCTTTTTTGTTATCGTAATTCCGCAAATATTGACTTCCCCAATTTCCCAAAGCTTTTCGGTTTTCTGTTTGGGATTGCCAAACATTTAACTCTCCTTTGTAGGTGATAACAAATACCAGAATTTTATCCTTAAGAACATACCACTCAATAATGGCTGTACGCTCATCCAAAATATACTGGAATGAATCAGATTTGAAGCCATAACCAACAGGTAAATAGTGGTTTTGTAATTTATTACGCTGCTGTCGCAAATGTTGCAGATGTTGTGCTAAAGCTTTGGGATTTTCAGCCTTGCCATTTTGAATTTTATATTGTCCTGTAGCTATCTCATCTCTGTATTTTTTTAATTGAGTAACAATATTTGCAGGAAAGATAGTTTTTGAGTCACGTTCTAGGATTTGTTCAACTAAATTGCGGGTTTTACTACGCTCAACATATTCGATTGCTTCTGTGATATTACCTAATTCCAAGCACACTTCTATCATGTTGCTATAAAGCTCGTTCCATTTTTCTGCTTGTTTGCGCTTACTTTCTTCGCCAGAAACTATTTCTTCTCGTAAGGATTCTGTAGTGGTGATGGCAGATGCAAAGCTAGTATAAGCTAAATTGGGCTGGTTTGCATTCTGGTAAACTTTCCCAAGGATAAATAAAGTTTCTGCATGATTTTGGGGAAGGGCTTCGTGTGTTCTTACAGCCAAACTAGCATTACAAGAAGCTATTGCCAATTCTAAATTTTTTGCCCGCTCTCCTTTAATTCTCTCAGTGTAAGCAAGAGCGAGATTATTTTGTGCGCTTGACCATTCAATAGGAAAAGCTTCAAAAGTTCTTACTTTAAGAGCTTCTTGCAAACAAGCAATTGCTAGTTCTAAATTTTCTGCTCGCTCTCCTTTAATTCTCTCAGTGTAAGCAGCGCCGAGATTATTTTGTGTGGCTGACCAATCAACAGGAAAAGCGTCAAAAGTTCTTACTTTAAGAGCTTCTTTAAAACAATCAATTGCCAGTTCTAGATTTTCTGCTTGCTCCCCTCTAATTCTTTTAATATAAGCAGTAGCGATATTATTTTGCATCATTGCCCATTCATAGGGAAAAGCTTCAAAAGTATAGACCTTCAGAGCATTCCGATAAAAAGCGAGCGCCAGTTCTAAATTCTCAGCTTTATTCCCTTTTATCCTGTCGGAGTAAAATTCACCCAGATTATTTTGCGTTCTTGCCCATTTATTGGGAAAATCTTCAAAAGTATATAATTTCAAAGCTTGTTGAAAACAAGCAAGTGCCTGCTCTAGGTTTTCAGCTTTATCCCCTATGATTCTGTCAAGGTAAGCAGTAGCCAGACTATTTTGCGTGGTTGCCCAATCAACAGGAAAAGTCTCTAAAGTCTGTACTTTGAGAGCTTCTTGCAAACAAGCAATTGCCAGTTCTAAATTTTCTGCTCTCTCCCCTCTGATTCTGTAAATATAGGCATTAGCAAGATTGTTTTTAACCTTTGCCCAAACATAAGGAAAATCTTCAAAAGTATACACTTTCAAAGCATTTTGGGAACAAGTTATCGCAGATTCTAAATTATCTGCTTTCTCCCCTTCAATTCTTTCAATGTAAGCATTAGCAAGATTATTTTGTGTACCTGCCCAATCAACAGGAAAGGTATCTAAAGTATTTACTTTGAGAGCTTCTTGGGAACAAACGAGTGACTGCTCTAAATTATCTGCTTTCTCCCCTTTAATTCTTTGAATGTAAGCATTAGCAAGATTATTTTGCGTCCTTGCCCAATCATAAGGAAATGCCTCAAAAGTTCTGACCTTTAAAGCATTTTGAAAACAAACGAGTGACTGCTCTAAATTATCTGCTTTCTCCCCTCTAATTCTTTCAATGTAAGCAGTAGCAAGATTATTTTGTGTACCTGCCCAATCATAGGGAAATGCCTCAAAAGTAAATACTTTCAAAGCTTCTTGGGAATAAACTAGTGACTGCTCTAAATTATCCGCTCGCTTCCCTTTGATTCTGTAAAAGTAAGCCATAGCAAGATTATTCTGCGTCCTTGCCCAATCATAGAAAAATGCTTCAAAAGTGTGTACTTTCAAAGCTTCTTGATAACAAGCAATTGCTAATTCTAAATTATCTTCTTGCTCCCCTTTGATTCTACAAAGGTAAGCATTAGCAAGATTATTTTGTGTACCTGCCCATTCATAGGGAAAAGCTTGCTGGGTGTAAACTGTCAAGACGACTTTAAAGCCAGTTATGGCAATTTCTATATTGCTAACTGTGTTACCCAAGGGGAATCTACTAACTATACTGCTAAAAAGCTGAATAACTTCTGCTAGATATTTTGCCTGATTTATTTGTGCATCTCTGAGTACATTTACGCCCCACTCACGCAATATTTCTATTGATACTTCATTAATTTTGTCTGTATTCTTTGCAAGCAGAGGATAAATTACTTGCGGATCACCTTGGCTTGACTCAGTTTTTTGGAGTACCTGCATCAAAAATAGAAAATTCCTAAAATAACTTGCCAAGGCTTCCAAGAAATTTGCTTTATTCTCATCTCCCTGCCGCGAAAACATCTGTGCTGATGCTTCTACCGTCTGCAAGAAACCTGCATCAAGTAAATATTGGTTTGCTGCCAAAATTTCTTGTATTTCATCTTTGCTACTAGAACTCAGCAGGTTTTGTATCAATTGAAGATAGGCTTGTTGACGCTGTTCTTTCATGAGTAAGGGGGTGAGCAACCACACATTGTATGATAAAAAATCAACATCGGTACCCTAAATTCCGGAAAACTACGGAAATTAGCCAATAATTTGATATTCAAATTAACCGTTGTGGTGTTAGTCGCGGTACTCGAGCAACTTTATAAAACCTGTAAGCTGAGTTTTTAGTTATACTTTATGCTTCTGCTAAGTCCTTATTTCTGACTAGCTTTTACACAATTACTTCATTTAAACTCTAAAAAATCATTTTATCCACAGTTATAAAGTAGGAATACTATTTTGGTAAATTGACATTAACTATACTCCTTTACCTGTAACAAAAAAAGCTGACCAATAAAAAGGTGATTCAAAGGGTTTGGTAGTTGCACTATAGTTCTGGGCAAAATATTTATCTAGTTCTCTTTGCCAAGCCTTACTTAGTTGTGAGTTCTTCAGCCAATCTTGAAATCCTTGTGCTGTAGTATCCCTTAACCAGCGTTGAGTGGTATTGAGAGCTATTGCAATACTACTTTGTGTCTGTAATTCTTCGTAAAATTTAATCATCAATAAAGCGGTAGCAGTAGCACTTACAGTCCAGAGACTACTAACTACATTGGTGCTGCCAGCTAAAAGGAAGCCATAAGGTAAGCCAATGTATTCATCACTCACATTATTGGAATCTATCACACCTGTTTCGCAAGCAGAAAGAGTCACTAAGCGACAGTTGTTCAACTTGAAGTGAGAAATTATATCAGCCAAAGTAATATTTTCATCGGCTAGTTGTAAACCGGAATCTAAGGAAGAATTCGGATTAAAGAAACCGTGACAAAAGAAAAATATATTATTAGCTTGAGCTAATTTTTCATTTAATGTAAAAAGTTTTGTGTTTTCATCATGATGGAGAATTTCAGCTTTTTTAGCATTTGCTTGTTTCAAAACATAGTTATCAGTAAATTGTTTTTTGATAGCTGAAACTGCTCCTAAATCCTTTTCATAATCTTGATATAAGTCTTCTGTGGGGTTTTGAATCGCAAACAGAGATTGAAAATTAGGTCGTTTGCGTTTTTGTACCTGTTGCAGTAGTTGACAACTGGGTGCATAACTCACACCACCAGCAAATAAATCTAGAAGACAAAGCGGATTTTCTGAATTTCGATTTACTGGAATTGCATGAAGGGGGAATAAATGCAAGAACGTATGGGGAATTAAGATGAGTTGATCGCAGTGCTTTGGTATTTGGTTTAATATTTCATCAATGTGCAGAATCGAGGCTAATTTATTGAGTTCTTCCCCTAAGTTATTCAGCCATTGGTCTTTTTGATTGTAATAGTTCTGTAAATATTGATTTATCCAATTTCCCAAAGCTTCTCGATCTTCTAGTTGGGATTGCCAAACTGTTACATCTCCTTGTTTTGTGACAATAAACGCCAGAATTTTATCGTTGAGAATATACCACTCGATAATGGCTGTATGCTCATTTAAAGTAGGTTGGAAGGAGTCAAATTTAAAACCATAACCAACGGGTAAGTATTGGTTTTGCAATTCATTACGCTGCTGTCGCAATTCTTGGAGATGTTTTGCTAGAACTTGGGGATTTTCAGCTTTGCCATTTTGGATTTGATATTGTCCTACGGCTATTTCATCCCTGTATTGTTCTAATTGAGTCACTACTTCTGGAGGGAAGATGGTTTTAGAGTCACGTTCGAGGATTTGTTCAACTAAATAGCGGGTTTTACTACGTTCAACATATTCAATTGCTTCGGTAATCTTATTTAATTGCCAGCAAACTTCTACCATGCGGCTATAAACGTTGTTAAAGTGTTCCGCTTGTTTGCGTTTGCTTTCTTCACCAGATACTATTTCTTCCCGTAAAGATTCTACTGTGGCAATGGCAGATTCAAAAGTATTGTATGCTAAGACAAACTTGTTTGCGTCTTGGTAAGTAATTCCCAGTCCAAACAAACTTTGTGCATGGTTTTCAGGCAAAGCTTCTCTAGTAAAGACAGTTAAAGCAGCAGTATAAGCAGCGATCGCCTGATCGATGTTCTCTGCCCTGTCTCCTTTAATTCTAGAATAGTAGGCAATTGCGAGATTATTTTGCGTTGCTGCCCAATTTTGAGGGAAAGCTTCCCTGGTGTAGACAGTTAAAGCAGCAGTAGAAGCAGCGATCGCATTTTCGATGTTATCTGCTTTGTCTCCTTTTATTCTATGGCTGTAGGCAAGTCCGAGATTATTTTGCGTCATTGACCAATTTTGAAGGAAAGCTTCTCTGGTGTTGACAGTTAAAGCAGTATTATAAGATGCGATCGCCTGATCGATGTTCTCTGCCCTGTCTCCTTTAATTCTAGAATAGTAGGCATTTGCGAGATTATTTTGCGTCATTGCCCAATCAATAGGCAAAGCTTCTCTGGTTCTGACAATTAAAGCAGCATTATAAGATGCGATCGCCTTTTCGATGTTATTTGCCTTGTCTCCTTTTATTCTCTCCCTATAGGCATTTGCGAGATTATTTTGCGTATCTGCCCAATCAGTAGGGAAAGCTTCTCTGGTTCTGACAATTAAAGCAGCATTATAAGATGCGATTGCCTTTTCGATGTTATCTGCCTTGTCTCCTTTTATTCTATCCCAGTAGGCAATTGCGAGATTATTTTGCGTTGCTGCCCAATCAGTAGGCAAAGCTTCTCTGGTTCTGACAGTTAAAGCAGCAGTAGAAGCGGCGATCGCCTTTTCGATGTTATCTGCCTTGTCTCCTTTAATTCTCTCCCTATAGGCAATTGCAAGATTATTTTGCGTCATTGCCCAATCAGTAGGCAAAGCTTCTTCTTTGTAGACAGTTAAAGCGGCAGTAAAAGCAGCGATTGCCTTTTCGATGTTATCTGCCTTGTCTCCTTGAATTCTATCCCTGTAGGCATTTGCGAGATTATTTTGTGTTGTTGCCCAATTTTGAGGTAAAGCTTCTTCTTTGTAAACAGTTAAAGCGGCAGTATAAGCCTTGATCGCATTTTCGATGTTCTCTGCCTTGTCTCCCTTAATTCTATCGCTGTAGGCAATTGCGAGATTATTTTGCGTTGCTGCCCAATCAGTAGGCAAAGCTTCTCTAGTTCTGACAGTTAAAGCAGCAGTTAAAGCAGCGATGGCTTTTTCGATGTTATCTGCCTTGTCTCCTTGAATTCTATCCCTGTAAGCAATTGCGAGATTATTTTGTGTCATTGCCCAATTTTGAGGCAAAGCTTCTTCTTTGTAGACAGTTAAAGCAGCAGTAAAAGCAGCGATTGCCTTTTCGATGTTATCTGCCTTGTCTCCTTTAATTCTATCGCTGTAGGCAATTGCGAGATTATTTTGCGTTGCTGCCCATTGTTGAGGCAAAGCTTCTCTGGTTCTGACAGTTAAAGCAGCAGTATAAGCCTTGATCGCATTTTCGATGTTATCTGCCTTGTCTCCTTTAATTCTATCGCTGTAGGCATTTGCAAGATTATTTTTTATCATTGCCCAATCTTGAGGGAAAGCTTCCCTGGTGTAGACTTCTAGCACAACTTTATAGCCAGTGATAGCAATTTCCATATTGCTGGCTTTGTTACCAAAGGGGAATTGCTGAATTAAATTGCTAAAGTCACAAATACCTTCTGCTATAAATTTTGCATCTGCTTTCACTTCTCTCAGTGTATTTGTTTCCAAGCGACGTAGTATTTGTGCAAACACTCCATCGAGCTTGTCTGTATTCTGTGCCAGTAAGGGGTAGACTACCTGGGGATTACCTTTGCTGTCTGCGGTTGCTTGTAGCACCTCCCCCACGAATTGGAAATATGCTTCTATCTCCTCCTCACTCAGAAATTGCAAATCTACTTGATTATCTAGATTTAACACTTCTTTAAGATAACTTGCCAAATTTTGCAACCAATTTGCTGTATTCTCATTTCCATGTTGAGAATATATCTGTGCTAATTCTTCTACCGTATGCACAAATCCAACATCAAGTAAATCTTGGTGTGCGGCTAAAATCTCTTCTTCACCACTGGGCGAATCTAACAGGCTTTGAATGAGCTTGAGATAGTCTTGCTGACGCTGTTCGTTCATGGGATAAGGGCTGAGGTCTTTATAAGAACATTCAAAACCAGCACCCGAAAATCCGTAAAATTACAGAGATCAGATGATAAATAAAATATTATTTAATAATATTCCACCCCTTCACTTACAATGCAGTCCCAAAACCCAACTCAATAATCCCCCAAGGCAGAACGATTCAACTCGTCCTTATAAAACCGCCAATTGGGCATAAATTTATTCATCAAAGCCACAAACCGCTCCCCATGACTTCTCTCCAATAAATGCACCATTTCATGCACTACAACATATTCCAAGCAATGCCGATCTTTTTTAGCGAGTTCTAGATTTAACCAGATGCGTTTTGCTTGGGTGTTACAGGTTCCCCATTTGGTTTTCATCTGCTTTACTCCCCAATCTTCTACTTCAACGTTGATAATCTGCTCCCATTTGGCGATTAATTGGGGAATGTCTTGTTTTGATTGTTTGCGATACCAGGAAGTCATGGCGTTTTTGCGTTGGGTTTCGTTGCTTCCTTCTTTGACGTAAAGGTCAATATAGGTATTATTCCTAACTTCTACTTTAGAATTTCCTTGGTGATAAATAACGTTTATTAAATAGCGTTTTCCTTGAAAATAATGACTTTCACCAGATACGAATTCTCGTTTTGATTGGCGCTCTTGAGAGTTAAAGTTTGCTTGGTGTTTTTTTATCCAGGACAGTTTGGAGATGGCGAATAAACGCACGGCTTCGTCATCAATGTTTAATGGTGTGGCGATTCGTACCCGTCCGTATGGTGGATATACTGCTAAATGCAAGTTTTTGATTTTCTTTCTGACTACATCTATATTAAGTTCGCCGACTGTTATTTGATGCATTTGATTGGGGAATTGGTAATTGGTAATGGTTCATGGGTAATTGGTAAATTATTATTCTTCTGCCCTCTTACTAACTCCCCCTTTTATGCGCTTCAATACTCATGTTGGCTTTTGACTATTTCAAAAATACATTCGAGGTCTTCTGAGGATTCTAGATGCTTTTTAAACTTTTCTGCCAAGACGAGAAGGTACCAGCCCAGGTTGCTAGGAAAATGGAAGAATTCGCTGAAACAGAAAGTTTTTTCAGCTATATCTCAAGCCCCGTTTTTGCAATCATCACAAATCCTAAGCACCACCTTTTGATTCCTATCAAAGAAAATGCTGAAGCTGAAAGTGAAAAGTTTGCTATAGTAATCCTCAAGCATTTAGCAAAAGACTTGGAAACCCAATCAGTAGAAAGTGTTTGCGCTAAAGCTGAGGAAACTATACAAGCTTTCTTGCAAATGACTAAGGCGAGTATGACTCCAGAATTGATTCAAAAATTCGGGGATATTCCTATTTAAATAAATTACAGTATCATTGTACTACCTTTATAGATAATTATTATAAATGACCTTAGCCGTCACCGATAGAATCAAAAGCTTCAAAGATTTAAAAAGAAGCTTCAACTTAGAACAATCCAAAGACCTGGCATTTTTCAGCGAGTTATCCGAGGAGTTGCAAGAATTATCCCAGGAAGAAAAAGCCGGAGTTGGCAAGATTAAGAAGCGGTTTGATTACCAGCAAGAAGACGGCTTCCTTCTGGAAGGTACTGTTAATTTGCTTATTGTGTCCCCACTTCTGGAACTAGCCGGATTTCTTGACGAGCCATACCAAATCCGTTCTCCCTTCGGAGTAGAACTAGTTATTGATGATACGGTAGAAACTCTCCGTGGTTTTATTGACACCTTAGTAGTTAACAATAATTTATGGATTCTATCGCTTGAATCCAAACGAAGCGCGATTCCTGTAGGTGTTGCCCTTCCCCAACTCTTTGCCTATATGCTTGCCCAGCCACGACAAGGTAATCTAGCTTTTGGACTAGCTACCAATGGAGATGAATTTATTTTTCTCAAATTGGATTTCAGCGCCGAACAGCCCCTATACGGTTTTTCACGGGCTTACTCTCTGCTCCCGGTCAACCACGAGCTGGATATTGTTCTCAAGATTCTCAAAAGATTGGGTAATGCAGTTGCTGAAACTAAGGAAAATTAATTTACTAATTGGGTCTTTACAACCCACATTTTGCAAAATCACATAGTATTTGTCCTAATTGTGCAACAACCCACAAATTACATTACTATCCATCGACATATTATTAAAGACATGAAATATAGCAGTTAATTTTATGAGTGCTTATGTCTAAGGGCTTTAATCCAAATCCAAAACCAGACAAAGCTTATTCAAGTATCAAGACTCAAATCGAGTTACTTATTAAACAATCTCAAAGCGAATCGCAATTTAATACCAGTATTTCATACTACCAAGAAAAGATTTGCAATTTTAAAACGAGTTGCTAATGATTTAGCAATTAGCAACCCAAACTTAAACTTTCAAGTTCTTAGCGACAACGAAGACAGATACTGCTGTGTAGTTACCGAAACTAATCCTGGTGAAAAAGGTTTTTCTTATACTTGGGTAGAGCAGTCAAAAAGGTCTGGTAAGTGGTTAGTAATGGCACAACCACCGGGAGCGACAAGATTTGACAGTTTAACGGTATGGAATACTGAAGCTGATGCGCGTAGAGTTGCACTTGAAATATTTGATCCGATTAAAACTTTTCCACTTGATGAGTGGAATAAAAAGCACGATTCAAAATATTATCGGAGTTTTCTTAGAAGCTTACCTATGGACGAAGATGGCGTTGTTGGAATGATGAGTCCCCAAAGCATTGTAAATTTTGATATTGAAGCTCAAAACAAGTTAAAAGCTGATCACGACCAAGTTTTGAATTCTGAAATTACTAGAGAAGAATTTTTTCAAAAACTAACCGAAATTGCTCAAACGCAAAAAAATCGTTAAAGTCCGTTCAATAAAAAAACTGGACGCGCTGGGGACAACCCTTTGGGAAAGATTAGAGGGAGCGATCACTATTATCCTCGAATCTTGCTTGTTCGATGCTGGGAGATATTGCACCGAACAAGCAAGATTCGCTTGCAAAGCTTTCATAGCTACTGGTATCAGAATTTGAATGCAGCAAATTAAAGGTTGGCAGCAACCAACTTCTCAACCATAAGAAGAGTTAAGCGTTCAACAGCCAACAGCGAAAGAGATTAGTGAAGCGATCGATCGCCTGTGTATTTTGCTTTGGTACTGTTGACTCGAACCTAGTCCAACAGCAAAGAAGGATGGGCAGCCGCTGTATTTACCAACCGAACTAGGCAAGCAGCACGGTAAGGTGATTTTGCAAGAAGCGAGTAGAAATAACAAAACAATCCAGCAGTTGCGGTGGTTTCCGTCAGTGTTGGAATTGATGGATTAATAGTTATTAAAAGCAGCAACCGTCAAGAGGAAGCTGCTTTACGCAGATCAACCGTTTTGCCGACGCTCCGCGATCGTCCTTCCAGGGCGCGTGCCGATTGCCTTGGAGCCAGCCCGTACAAACCAATATCGCATTTATGTCTTACGAAGTCGATGCCTACGGCGTATCGCTCTATAAATACCTTTGAAGAAAAAAAGATGCACGAATAGATAGCGATCGCAAAATCTAAGACGGGAACTATAGTTACAAGCAAGGGGTATGGAAGGGCGATGGTCGGTCGTGCGCGTAGCGACGGAGAGGGCTTAAACCCGCCGCCTTCCCGATAGTAAAAACTTACTATGCTCTTATAACTTATCTCTCTTTATCTGTAAACTGGCGTTTCTGTTCAACTACAACTCGACCACCAAATTCTCCATCCCGGACTTCGCTGGGATGTCCTGCCGCATCCCAATTCTCCATAACACAATAGCTGTCACAGGTGAAGATTTGGGTGGGAGTCTCTATTAATGATTCGTTGTACGGTGCTAGTGGAATTGATATGTTTGTCCTCGCACCTAATAGCGGAACTGATACAATATACGATTTTGTTATCGGTGAAGATTATTTCGGATTAGCAGATGGTTTGAGTTTTGAACAACTTACCATTACACAAGGTACGAACGACAACGCTGATAATACCTTAATTAGCGTTGAAGATAATCAAGTTATAGCAACATTAGTTGGAGTCCAAGCCGATACGCTGAGTTTTTGGGACTTCAACATGATGTAAACCCAGGCGAAACCATGAAGGTCAAACAAATACCAGAGTAAACGATAATTTTTCTTAAAACTACAAATTCCGAAAACTCAGAAAGTTTGCTTGAATATGCAATTTTCCTTGTGAAGCTTCTAAATCTATGTCTATATGATATGTGTAAAGTACAGCGACTTAAGTTCCGATTGAATTGATTTTAACTTCAACCAAAGCAACAAGACTTGTGTAATAAAAATAAGTTCACAACTCTTGTCGCCAAGTTTTCAAGAGAGTTTATCTTGCTTAAAGTATTTTTTGAATTTCGATGAAATGTGAAGAAAACATTATTTATACGCAAAAGTCTCTATCCCAAAGATATGGGATTTCAATTGCGGCATTACAGTACTGGTACCCATATGCGGGAATAGTTAAGCCGAAAAAGCGTGGCGGCTACTTTGCTTTAGATGCAGTAGAAATTGCCGACCTTTTTTATGTAGCGACAAAGATAAGACGGCTGACTCACGAAGAGTATTTAGGTGCGATTCGTTGTTTAGTGAATCACGGTAATCAGTCCGTACATAACTAAGCCAGTGAAACTTAACCACGTGTTAAGCACTGAACTCTCAGGTTGATGTAGGTGAAAGTCCTACCCGCTAGATTCAAGCGTGACTCCTTATCTGCCCACACCGAACAGGCTCGATTCTTGTAGAGTGAAGCTGGGAACAGGGCGCAATCAGACGACTGTCATGGGTTGACACTGGTGCTAACAGGGAGTTCCTACGGTGAAACTGAGCCTAGAAAAGTAACCTACTCGTAAGCAAGGCATGACACAAAAACCTTGACTTCATCGGAGATTATACCCGCTGCACCCTCTAAATAGTAGCAGCAAGAATCCAGGGTATCCGATGGTTAAATTGGCTACACCTAACGGAACAAAAAGAGGCAATCAAATGATGCTTCATCATCTGAGGGAACGAATAAAAACGAATCAAAGGTCTTGGGGCAGTCGAACCCCAGGTAGGTAAGACGAGATACGGAATCCCTTTGATTCGGGTAGGATGCGGCGTAATTGCTGCAAGGTATTCAGAAAACACTTAGCGGAAGTAGAGCATGATTAGGCACAGTAAAACTACTAGTGAATCTTGGAAGAATCTAAACTGGAAGAAATTCCGTAAAGACTTATTTCGCCTTCAATGCAGGGTGTTCAAAGCTATTCGAGTAGGAGACAAGCGTAAAGCTTTGTCACTTCAAAAGCTTATTCTGAAGTCCAAAGCGGCTAGATTTTTGGCTATACGTCAAGTAACTCAGCTAAACGCAGGCAAGAAAACAGCAGGTGTAGACGGTAAAAAATCTCTTAATTTTAAAGAGAGATTTGAACTGGAAGCACTTTTGAAGAAGACTAGTAACAACTGGCATCACCAGAAGCTACGTAGTATACCCATTCTTAAAAAAGATGGAACTACCAGAATGCTGAAAATTCCAACTATGGCAGACAGAGCATGGCAATGCCTAGCTAAATACGCCCTAGAACCTGCACACGAGGCAACTTTCCATGCAAAAAGCTATGGTTTTAGACCGGGACGCTCAGCACATGATGCTCAGAGAATCCTATTCACTAACCTGCGCTCAACTAGCAACGGAATAAATAAGCGAGTCATAGAACTCGATATTGAAAAATGCTTCGATAGGATAAGTCACACCGCAATAATGGATAACCTCATAGCCCCTAAAGGCATCAAGTCAGGAATATTCCGATGCTTAAAAGCAGGAATAAATCCAGAATTCCCGGAACAAGGTACACCGCAAGGTGGAGTGGCGAGTCCGCTATTAGCTAACATCGCATTAAACGGTATTGAAAGTATTCATAGATACAAAGGTATCAACGGTAAGATGATAGAACCATCAATCCGTTATGCGGATGACATGGTAATAATTCTCAGACCTGAAGATGATGCGAACGAGATACTTGGAAGAATCAGTCAATTCCTAGCTGATAGAGGAATGAAGGTAAGTGAGAAAAAAACAAAGATAACCGCCGCGACTTCGGGATTTGACTTTCTAGGCTGGCACTTCAAAGTACAAAGCAACGGAAAATTTAGAAGTACTCCCTCAGTGGACAACTTCAAACAATTCCGTGAGAAAGTTAAGAAAATCGTCAATAACTCGAATTATGGTTCCAAGGTAAAAGCCCAAAAGCTTGCACCAATAGTTAGAGGCTGGAGAAACTACCATAAATTCTGCAAGATGGATGGCTCAAGGTTTTCACTATGGCACATCAATCACAGAGCATTTAAGGTATTCAACAAGGAAACCAAGAACACTAAAGAATCTACCACTAGGTTGATAGAAAAAGCGTTCCCAAAAGTCTCCTACTCCGAAAGCAAACACGTCATGGTTATAGGAAATAAATCTCCTTATGACAGAGATATAACCTACTGGAGCCAACGCAACAGCAAGTTATATGACGGACATACCTCTAAAGCCCTTAAAAGGCAAAACCATTCATGTGCAAAATGTGGTTTGAAATTTACAAGCGAAGAGCGAGTTCACTTACATCACATTGACGGTAATCATAACAACTGGAAAACAAAAAATCTAGTGGCGATACACGAGTCTTGCCATGATTATATTCACATGAGCAAAAGCCGCAAAGCTTAAGAATATCGGGAGCCGTGTACACGGAAACGGGTACGCACGGATCTAACTGAGAGGTGCGAGGGATAATACCCTCCATCGACTCAATCACAAAGTAATTCCTGCTGGTGGATTAGATAAGTTTATGCGTCAAACAAACGGACTTAGCTTGTACGATTTTTTGACTAAGCATATTCCTGAAGAAGAACAACAAAACCCAATTGTAAAAGTTGTAATTAGGAGGATAGAAAGAAATGAAGCACATCAACGCAGTAGCTCAAAGTTTGCAAACCACCCCTGAAATAGTAGCTAAAGTATGTCAAATATTAGAGTTAAAAATAAATAAAGATAATACTCTCAAACCTGATGTAGAAGAGCATCTGATTCAATTAAAACAAGTTGCTGCGGCTGAAAATATGTCATTAGAAGAAGCTGCCAATCATTTGTTACAAATGCGCGATGAGCGTTCGGGTAAGGAGCATGAATTTAATGAAGATGAGTATATTGAGCAAAGATTTGGTGTAAAACCCTCAGAAGCATCAACTAATAGTTTTGTTAAATTACTGCATTCAGATGTTGCTAGAGGAAAACAGCTAGCAGCATTGCGTCATAAAGTAGTTATCGAATCTTCTACCTTAATGTTGGAGGATTTGTTATTTAACGGAACTCAAGAAACATCTACAGAATTAGAAGAAAATCAAAACAAGATTTACGAGCGCATCGACAACGATTTTTTCGGCAAAGTCAATTGGGGGGAGGAGCCGCATCCATCGTTAGCGATACAGCCCCAACAATTGAAATCTCGCCACAAGACAAAATCCTTGCCAGAGAAGTCATCACCTTGATGATGCCGATATGCGATTCTTACCTTGCTCAAATGACAAATCAATATAAGGTTGTAGCGATGCAGGGAATGGGGATTGTGTTTTTGGGTAATTTTTCCGGGATGGTAGCGGGATTCGTGTTATCTCCTCCACAAGAAATAAATGTACCCAAAGTTATTGGTAGTTCGTTGTTCGGTGGCTTGGTTGGAATTGCGATCGCGCTTACTTTGATTTTAAAGATAACCAGGGAATTTAGTAATCATGAGAGCAATTAAAGATTTTTTAATTAATATTGGTGGCGGAATATTGACTGGATGCGGTATCAGCGGATTTGTAGGGCAAATGATGGGAGTCGGTGCAGCACTTGCATTGAATCCTTTGTTATTGCTGATGGGCGCAGTTGTTGGTGGAGCTTGGGTTTGTATGCTGCGTTCAACTTTTGCAGCTTATTCAAGAGAACCTCTCTATTTAATAATTGATAACGGGTTATAGCCATGCAGCTACTTCCTAAAAGAGACAAATTTAATTCGAGTAATACGAATGCTATACCTAAAAAGCGCAGCAGAAAAATCGATATAGTGTTGTGGGTGTGTTGTGCGACGGTTGGACTGGGTTCGGTGCTGGCTGCTGCTGCAATTATTGTAGGTAGACGCGGTGAAGTTCCATCTAGTGTTTCTGCTATTACTCGCGCTAAAGAAATTGTAGATTCCCGACGGCGGGTTTATATTGAAAAACTTACCCGCACCGACTTCCATCCCGACGAGTTACAAAACTCCAGTGTTGATGGAGAAGTAACGCTAACGGGGTGGCGGCAATTAGCTGCGGCGCAATGGAGTGGAGAAATATTGCAAAATATTAACAACCAGCAGAGTAATGAAAAATCAGCTTTTTTTAGATTGCACCACATGGCAGCACTGGCTATTACCAAGCAGGATACGATGGATGCTTTGGTTGAGGTGGCAGCGGGTAATAATACTTTTACCTATAGCTATACCAAAACTGATGGTACTAGAGTTGAGCAAAAGTTGAGTACGGGTGGTGCTGCGGTTTTGCTTTTAGGTAAGTTAGAAGCCATAGATTATGCTGAGAATCTACAAAATAGACCGATTGTTGACTTGAATCAGATGGTAACGCAAATCCAAACGGTACAAGAACCTTACGCTCTATCCCAAGCTAATTATTTGCGGGTGCAAGGGTATAAAGACCCCGTGCGGCAGTTATCAGAAGTACCGATAATACGTCAACGGATAGCCGAATCGTTACGTCTGAGAAGGTTGAAATTGCAGCAATTAAAAAAATCAAAACAAGATAAAGGAGATTAATAGATGTGTATGTCAAATTTATTGGCGCGGGTATATGTTTCGTGCTTTCGCTGTTTAACGTGTTGGGTGCCATGCAGCGGGTTCCTATAAAGACGAGTGTTGGTGATTCATCGCGTCCCGCTGTTGCGATGATGAAATCTCCGGGAGCTAATTTGAATTGGTTATCGGGTGGAGTATTTTTTGCAGCAAGCATCGGGTTAATTGGTTGGGCAATTTGGGAATACAACTCCAACATTGACCTTGGTATTGATTCAACTGAGGCTCCAATTACACCTCTTACCCCATCTATACCCGAAATCGACAGTCAAAAATTAAACGATGATGTTGCAATCCCCGACATGGAACCAATTCAATCCCAGCAATATGAAAGTGTTAAGCCCGAATTTCAAAACTTAGTTCAATTTCGTCGTCGTACTGCCGACGGTAGCGTGCCGATAACGCCCGAACAATTCAAGAATGCTTTAGAAGAAGAAGATTATTGGACTGACAAATAGGAGATAATTCATGGCAAACAATAGACGTAGAGATTTTAACGTTGACTATTCTCAACCCGGTCAATTAGCAACACAGCAGCAATTATCGCAAATGTTGCAACAAGCGAGTCAACAGCAATATCAGCAACCGACTATCAACGTAGAACCGTCATCGACAGGTTACGAGCAACAACCCGTTACAGTACACCACGTAAATAGACCAAACGTGCAACGAGTACCGGAGATTCATATTCCTGTTACCGATATTTGGAGAGCAGACCGTTTTCATCCGCACAACAATCTCCGGTACTTTTGGTATATCTTTTACTGGCTCAAGGACGTTATTGCTTCTCCCGTAGGTATTGCCATCGTAATGATATGGCTGGCAATTGGTGGAATTAACTTTATGCTCAATGGTAATTATTCAGGACCTGGTTATGTACAGAATAGAGAGATTAAATTAACGCCGGAGAACTTGCCCAATCTAACTCCAGTTGTGGATTTGGTTGACTAATGTTTGTCCGCATTACATTTTGGCTGGTACTATGCTTATTCTTTGCTGATGTAGCCCAACCTGGATACTTAAAGTTTTGGCAGCCTAATATTAAACTATCCAATATTTATGTCAGGTTGCCGAGACTAAATAATAAAAAGACTTCCACAACACCTTCTCAAAAACCGGATTGCTCCCTTCCTGACAATGACTTAGAAGCAGTTCTTCAAGCTAGATTTGGCTGCCACAATGCGACTCCTGATTGATTTTAGTAGTACTACCGATACGAATACAAAAGGATCTGCGGTAGTAAATCCAATTTCCCCTAATTGGAAATATGGTTTTTCTACTTTGGTTTTATGTATGGCGATCGCGTTTCCCCAATTTTCTGGATGGGTTGAGTCTCAACTCCCGATTCGATTACTCCAACAACTTGCAAAAACTACGAATAACGTGACCGAATCAGAAAGTACAGCTTTTCCCACGATAAAAGGTTCACCTATCACGAGCGGCTTTGGTTGGAGAATTCATCCCCTTACTGGAGAACGTAAATTTCATTCCGGTATTGATTTTAAAGCTGATGAAGGTACTCCAATTTATGCTTTTGAAGCAGGCTTAGTTGAGTTTGCTGGTTCCAGAGGTGGTTATGGTAAAGCTGTTATCATCAATCACGGTGCGGGAAAGTCAACCCTTTACGGTCATGCGAAGGCGCTTTCTGTAAGAAAAGGACAACGAGTTGTAACAGGACAAATGATTGGGGAGGTGGGAAGTACGGGATTTTCCACCGGACCGCATTTACATTTTGAGGTGAGGCTAAATAATAAGCCAGTAAACCCGCGTCCCTATCTACAGCAACGCCGAAGATAAAAAAATGATTCGTCCCCATCACCTCACAATCTTATCTTTATTAATCCTGTCCTCCCCTTTATTTGGATTATCAATCAATCAAGGTTTCAGCTACATAGATAGGAATAATGCTGAAAAACTGTTTGCTAATGTTGAAAGTCCCGGTAATGTTGCTATTTGCCGCGCTGAGGGGAACTGCGAAAAAAATGGTCAATTTACCTCATTATATTATGGTCATATTGACCCATCAAAAATAGGAGGTAAGCGAGTATTAAATCAAGGCTTTTGTAGCGACTACGGTAAAAGTAAAGCGGGTGATATTGATGGTGCAAATCGCGGCTGTTTGCATCGAATAAAATCTCGTTTACCGCGATTAAATAAATTATTTCAACAGCATAATCTTGATGTAAATAAACATACTGCTGCCTATATTAATGCCGTAGATTTATGGAATCAAGCAGCACCTAGAGTTAGCGATAATTTTCCTCAAATTTATGCAAATAATATATCCTTTGGATTATCTATTGATGATGCTATTCGTCGCTCCCGAATTGATGCATTCAATTTAAGTGCGTCCGGCTTGTTCAACATTTGTAGTAGAGAACCATATTACATATCAAGGCTTGCTGCTTATCCTCGAAATTCAACGCAATGGAAGCGTGGATGCATTGATATTGACCAAAACCGCAGACGATTGGCAATCAATGAAGTACTAATTAATCGCGGAGTAATTTAGTCATGGAACTAGATAATTATATATATAAAGCTATAGTTCATGCTCATGACAGTGGCATGAGTAAAGATGAAATATTAGAAACAACTATTGCTAATTTGCCCGATAGTTTACACGACAATGCGATTGCTATTATTGATAATTTAGATTTCAATAACGAGCAGAATGAGCGTGATTTTAACAATTTATCAGAATTATTTAACTATATATTTTATTTAGTAAACCAAAATAAGAACGACGAAGCAATACTAAATCAATTATCAAATAGCTGCAACTTGGAGCAATTTGAGTTTGCTAAGTATGCACTGCGTTATATAAATATCAATCGCATTCCTTCCGCATGGGAATTAGATAACGTACATAGCGAACTAGTTAAACTTGATATTGATGAATTAATTAAAAAGTGCGAGACTATTAAAAACTTTGCATATAAAGAAGTTGCATATCGGATAATACTGCAACATCTTTACAGGGCATTTTGTGACAATAAACCGATTAAGTGGTTCATTGATATTGCCCGCTCAACTACTGATGAAACGATAATCAAGTATTGCGATCGCGCAGCGGTAATGATATCCAAGGCTCAAGGTGTGGAGCCAATTGAGGCATTGGAATCTGCTAAAACAGATATCGAACAACCGAACATAACAACTTCCGAATCAGGAAAGCTGATTGTAGATACCTTAGCCGAATTTAAGATAGCAGCAGAATATATTGATGCACAATGCGGTCCCACCTTTAACCGCATCAAAATAAAATTGGGTAAAGGGGTGTCATTTAAGAAAATTCAAGATTTTGGTAACGACTTTGTGCAGCAACTTGGAGACACTTTGAATATGGACACCCCACCAATGGTGTCTGTTGTTCCTGGAGGTGCTGCTATTGATGTCCCCCGTAGGTATAGAGAAATTGTTTATTTCAAAGATTACGCTGATTTCTCTTCACCAATAGATATACACAATATTGTCATCCCCGGTGGTGTTGGTGTTGATGGGAAATATGTTGATATCCCGCTCTCTGACGAAAACGTTACTCATATTCTTGGTGGTGGAAGAACTCGTGGGGGTAAATCACAATTTGAGAAAGCAGCGATACTTTACCTAGCACGTCGTTACCCCCCGTCGGTAGTTCAACTGGCTTTGTCAGATGTTAAGCGAGTTACTTTTAGCAAATTTTCTAAGTTACCTCACCTAATTGCACCCGTAGCTAAAGATGCTGAATCTAGCGCCAAATTATTTAGTTTGCTGGTGGAGCATATGGAAGCCCGATATCGGGAGTTTGAGAAGGTAGGTGTAGAGACGATAGCCGAATTCAATCGCAAGCATTACCCAGATTTAATTATGACTCGGATAGCGACATGGGCAGACGAATGTTTTGACTTGCTAACTGACAAAGATTACTGCGACGCTATTGAATTGGACATGATGAAACTTTTAGCTAAGGCTGGGGGTGCGGGGATTCACATAATGCTTTACACCCAACGTCCAGATAAAAACGTTATTAATCCTTTAATTCGGAGTAATTTCCCTGCCAAAACGGCATTTGCGACTACTCGTCCGGAAGATAGCTGTATTATCTTGGGCGACGATAATACCTTGGCTGCTAACTTATTGGGCTATGGAGATTTTTTATATAAAACTTCTACCAAAATTGTACGGCTTCAAGCTCTTTATGTCGGCGATGCAGAAGAACCGGAATATTTTAAAAAGCTTTTGGAAGAAGCAATAAATCAGGAAGATATTTATAATGCGTGGAAACCAGAAGATATTGAAGAGTTTACTTTTTCTAGAAATATAAACTTCAGCCATAAAGATAATAAAGCAAAATTTGATAATAGCTTTGGCTTTGAGATAAAGCTCGATGATGAATCCAAAAACTCGATATTAAATTTATATAGAAGGAATT
Organism: Rivularia sp. UHCC 0363; assembly: GCF_034931125.1. Classification (NCBI taxonomy): domain Bacteria; kingdom Bacillati; phylum Cyanobacteriota; class Cyanophyceae; order Nostocales; family Rivulariaceae; genus Rivularia; species Rivularia sp. UHCC 0363. The sequence continues at coordinate 95,306 of NZ_JAYGHM010000014.1, forward strand.
ATCGTGTTGATGAGATAGTTAAAGCAATATTTAATATTTCTCGATATGACGGTAAATCGTACAAAAAATATCGAACTGTTGTAGAAAATTTTTTAAGTAGTCAAGGGTGTGAAGAAGATGATATATGAACTTAAAATGCCCTTACCGCCAACTATGAATGAAATTATCAATACTGCCCGTAGTGGTTGGCAACCAAGTAATAAATTAAAAAAGCAGTGGACAAATAAAATCGCTAACTTTGTTAAGAACTGTGGATTTACCTTAAATGATAAAATTTGGATTGAATTTCATTGGTATTTACGTAACTTTGGTAGAGATGCTGATAATACGGCGGCAGCTGCAAAATTCATTATGGATGGTTTAGTTAGTGCTAAAGCAATTCGTAATGATAATTTGACAGTAATTCAATCGCCGGTAGTTCATTATTATCATCGTTGTTCTGGTAATGATGTTGTAATAATACGACTATCCCCTACTCCTGAATTTTTGTTAGATAATTTTTTACTATCTAATAATTTTCTATCCACAAAGCTTGAGCAATATTTATTGAATTCATAGTTTTATGAAAGAAGAAATAAACAAGAATAAAGAAGCCCTCTGTTGTGCCTTATAAGCGTTGAATTATTATGCTGATACCTCCAATTGGGGAACAGTTTCTACCTATGGTCATAAAAAAGCGAATAGATGGATTGGGGAAGGAGAAGGAATTGAAGACGGCAATTGATGCATTGCCTAAAGTTGATTTAATTTTAAGCGAGGTACCCGGCAGTTCTGGTGAGTAAAAGTAAGTTCGATTCTTGCTATTGCCATTGGGAGCTTTTAAGGATACCGAACTCGAATTAATTGCTATTAAAAATACCGCACTTTTAGTAGATAGTAGGTTTGACTAAAAAGTTTTCATATCCTGCGTTGTGCGGGGCTAATAAATATTAGTTAAAACACAATGTATGGAGGTTCATATGTTACGAAGAAGATTATCAAGTTTTTTGGATGAAGCTAGCTGTTTTCTTGGCGCATCTTGTCTGATTGCTGTATTTAGTGGCTGTATTACCGCAGTTGTTGCTGTAGGAGGATACTCACTGCAAAAGTGCGGTATTGTTCGGCAAGGAAATACTTGGAATCATGTGTGGCGTTTTGCTTTAATCTCATCTACGGTTGGCGTGGGAAGTATTAGCTCCGCTTTCGCATTAGCATCAGTTTCAAAAAAGTTGCATGAGGAATTGAGCGAGGAAGAAGTATCAAGTAATCAACTGTTATCATTTACAAGCCTTAAACTAGCAAGTGAGCCAGAAGAAAAGGTGAAAAAGCCTTGCGTTTACACCTATTATTTCGTGGAAATCAAAGGGAATCCATCAATTAACAGGTTGATGGTTGCTCCTCGTATGCAATCAAATTCAATCAACCTATGCAATTGCGTACTTACTGAGAATGAAGAAGATTTGGCGTTAATCCACGAAAATCAAAGTGAAATTAACCCAGGTTTGGTAGGTAAAACCTTTTCGTCATATCAACCATTAACAGAAGAGGCATTACGCGAACACTTGGACATTCATCGTTCGTATATTCATGCACGTCAAGGAGGAGATTTTAATCCCTCCAACTTGCAATCTTGCAAAGGATGTCAAAATTTACACGGCGAAGATAAAATCGTTTGCGGTATCTACCCTTATGGATGGGATGGAGTCGATTGTCCTGATAAAAACTGGGATAAAAGGAAAGCGCTTCGTCCTTATGAAGATGATGCAGTTATTGCATCATTAGCTCAAAAATTAGATGGTTGGAAAATTTTTAAGTATGACGATTTTCTTAGTTTATTCCATCCTCAAACCTATGGTCAATTTAGCTTTGATTTTGATGGAAAGCTTCTTCCTTATTCTAATAGGCTAGCTGGGCTTGAAGAGGGAAATATTGTTGATTATGTCTACTTCTTGCGTCAAGAGCGACAATTTCAGCATGATTATTCACACGCTGATTTTATCGAAAAAGCAAGTCTTTTTCTAATAGGAGCAGATGCAACAATTAGTGTGGATGATTTTAAGATATTTGTAAAAGAGAAAGACTCAAATGTTGTCCATACTTTTTTACATAATGGCGAACCCTTTTTTGCCCTGAACCCTGCTTGCCCTCCAAAGCTTAAAGACAATTACAATTTATCTACGTTGATTGACTTTTTGTATAACGGCGTGGATGAATTAGATTCTTAGCTTGAATTTTCTTCTTAAATATGAATGAAACCTCCACCTCTAATTTCTAGTTATTAGTGGCGGTAACGAACTACTCAGCACGGGGGATTTTCCCCCACTACTGGGTAGTAATCGATAACCGCTACCCAATTGTTATTAATTAGAGGAAATCGCAATGTTCACAACTCAATTTATCACAACTCCCGAAATTGTTTGTACTATCAACGATTTATTGTTTCCTATCTTTTTGTTTTGTTTGATATTTGGGCTTTTATGCTATCTAACTTACGATTGTGAGCAACATCTTACAGCAGATTGCAAGTTAGATTGGGTTGAAGTGACTAATATACAATCCGAATCGGAAATAATTCAACCAATAAAAGAAGAAGCAATAACAATTGTTGAGAAGCAGAAACAAGCTGAGTTGTTAATTGATTTGGGTATCCGAAACCTACGCTTGTTTTGTAAGCAACGGCAAATCAAAGGTTATTCCACTGCTTATAAAAGAGGAAAGATAAAAGGTTTAGCCGACTTTTTACTTAGTCAAGGATACTTGTACTCGGATATTGCAGTTGCATTGAAATAAACGATTTGTAAATTAGCTCCGTAAGACGAAGGATAAATTTTATGATACTATTTTTTTAATTTTACTTAGAAGCTATTACTCAAGTGTTGGTGAGGAATCTTAAATAATTTAACTTATTAAAATAACTAAAAATTTAGTTTTAATAGAACAAAATGTTTTTTTAAATGAAGTATTAGTTTGGAAGGTGTACGACAAAATATACTCCTTTAAAAAACCCAATATACTTCTATATTACTTAACTAAAATACGAATTATTAAGAAGTGTTCGTTTAACTTAATTTATGGGAATACTAAGATTGGTGGGATTAGCTAAGGTACAAAAGCTAAATAAATCTTACACAAAGCTATATTGAAAATATTATGCCCTATACAATAGAAAATTGGAAACAGAGAATTGCTTCACGCTCCGATTTAACAGGACATCTTATACATTTAACTAGACCTAAAAATATAAATGGTAAAGAATTTAGTTCGATTGAAGTCTTAATGAAAATTATTCAAGAACAATGCTTGATTGGTAGTTCCACTAAATCGGGTCTTATCTGTGGAGCAAGAAAAGCAGTTTGTTTCCAAGACACACCACTTTATCAGTTATCACAAAATATTTATTCAGAACAAGAATATCGGAGTAAAAATCCTCAAGCGAAGGTGCGTTATGTGGGTGCAGGATTAATGTTTCCAAAGCCATATATTTATCGTCAGGGTGGAAGACCAGTAATTTATGATAATACTCAAGATGCCAAAAACTATTTATCGAGTCATGAATTGTGGCGGGTTGTGAGATTAGAACTAAGTGATGATACTAATGTAATTGATTGGACTCATGAGCGGGAGTGGCGCATTCCTGACGATTTTAATTTTGAAATCAATCAAACTACAGTAATTTTACCTAATACAAATGCTTACAAAAATTTTATCAACCTTTGTAGGTCTATTAATCATATAGATATTTTAAATGAAATTCGAGGAATGGTTACTCTAGATGCTGTTTTCTTTTAATCTATGGATATTTTTACCATAATTCAATTATTATCTAATCCGTAAAGTTTCAAGATATCTCGGTGATAATCCGGTAGTTGTAAAATTTAATAAAGTGTTACTTTTAGCTTAGTCTTACTATGCTTATTTGTTTTAAACATGGGTATAGCCTTCAAATATACTTACATAATTTATTGGTCATAGCGCCAATAAAAGATGTTTGAATTTATAAAAATATAATTCTTGAAATGGGCAAGTTTAGTAAATATACTGTTTCTGCTGCTAAAAAGATGCCTGTCATAATCCTTGCAGATGTTAGCGGGAGTATGAGCGTTGATGGCAAGATAGAAACACTTAACAGGGCGATCGCCGAAATGATTTCTTCTTTCCAAGAGGAGGAAGATGTTCGTGCCGAAATCCATATTGCGGTGGTGACTTTCGGTAGAGGTGGAGCTAACATCCATCTACCTTTGCAAGCTGCATCCGAGGTTGAATGGACTGATATGGAAGCGATTGGTTCTACACCTATGGGAGAAGCTTTTGAGGTAGTTCAGGGTATTGTAGAAGATAAAAATCAAATAGCTAGCCGGGATTATCATCCTACTATTGTTTTGGTTTCTGACGGTCAACCGACTAATCAAACAGGTCATCTCACAGATGACTGGAAACAACCGCTACGGGAATTACTCGACTCCCCCAGAGCTTCTAAAGCATTGCGCTTGTCGATGGCTATTGGTTCGGATGCTGACTATGAGGTGCTAAAGGAATTTTTGCAAAATCAACAGCAGCAAGATATACCAGTATTTCGCGCTGATGAAGCACATCAAATTCGGCAGTTCTTCCGTTGGGTAACAATAAGCGTGACAAGTCGTTCTAGAAGTGTGAGTCCCAATACTGTATCTATTAAAGACTTTGGTAATGTTGAAGACCTAGAAATGTTCTGATGGCACAGAAATTATTAACTCAGGTGCAATGCTTTGGTGCTTCTGTAAAAGGACCGCTTCACAAACGTGAAGGTCGTCCAAATGAAGATGCTTGGGAAGTTATGCGTGGTAGTTTTGGTACCGCTATTGTAGTTAGTGATGGCATGGGTTCTAAGCCAAATGCTCGCACTGGAGCGCGTATGGCTTGTCGAGCGGTAAAAGATGCACTGCAATACTGGGCAAAAATTAAAGGTGCGTCGCCAGTAATGTTATTACGGTTAGTACATATACTGTGGGGAATGCGGGTATTACCTATTAGTGAGGAAGATAGTGCTGCCACTTGCGTATTTGCTGTGGTTGTTCCCTCTGGGGAAGTACTTGTAGCAAAATTAGGGGATGGAATCGCCGCAATAAGGGAAAGCGATGGCAAAGTTGTTCTAATTGGTGATGAGCGTACCGGGTTTTGCAATCAAACTACGGCTTTGGGTATAGCAAAGTCAACCAAAGAATGGTCTGTAATCACTAGACCAAGTTTAGCTCCTGGGGCTGCTGTTTTATTAGCTACTGATGGGATAGCAGACGATTTGATAGGGGAGCAGGTAGGAGATTTTATCAAATGTGTCGTAGAAGAATTCGCTTATATGGAACCCGCAACCAGGTGGAGAGCTTTATGTCATGAGTTGCGAAATTGGTCTACACCCAAACACCTAGATGATAAGACTTTGGCGGTTCTTTGGCATCGAAATGATTTGGGAGGTGCAGTTTAATGACAGAGCAAAATAAAAGAGTAGTAGACGAATTTAGAAATGTATATCAACTGGGTAAAGAATTAGGTCGCGGAGGACAAGGTGCTGTTTTTGCTGTAAAAAATGGTAATTATGCAGTAAAAATAATTTTTGACCGTTCCCCTGCACGTCGTAAAGCTTTAAGACAGCAACTAACATCGGTAAAGATGTTGTATGACATAGAAAAACTTTTCGTCGCACGTCCGACATATATGTTAGAAGCTCCATATCTTGGCTATGTGATGGAACTTTTGACTGACATGGTTCCTATTAGCAAACTAATTAATATTCCTAAAAATACGAATTGCTTAGTTGAATGGTATTTGGAAGGTGGGGGACTTCGCCGTCGTTTATTATTACTAGCGCGTTGTGCAGAAAGTTTAGCTCAGTTACACGGTAAAGCACTCGTTTATAGCGACCCTTCACCTAATAACATCTTTATATCTGCTGATGTTAACAATAATGATATTATCCGTTTTATTGATGCTGACAATCTTCAAGATAGCAGTTCCTCATCTTCCATAAATGTTTATACTCCCGAATTTGGCGCACCGGAATTAGTTACGGGAAAGTCGGGTGTTAATACTCTTACTGATGCTCATGCTTTTGCTGTTATAACATTTAAAGCTTTATCTCTGGTTCACCCATTAATGGGGGATATGGTTAACGATGGAGAACCCGAATTAGAAACACAAGCCTTGGAAGGAAAATTACCTTGGATTGATGACTCCGAAGATGATAAAAACTCAACTACTCAGGGATTTCCGAGAGATATTGTTCTTTCCCCATATCTAATAGAATTATCAAAAAAATGTTTTGGAATAGGTCTTAATCAACCTTCTAAAAGACCAGGTGTTGGACAATGGGCTGAAAGACTATATTCAGCAGCAGATTGTACTATTTGCTGCCCGCAATGTAATAGTACATATTACATAAATCAAAAAAATTGTCCCTGGTGCGATTATCCCAGACCTACTTTTGTTCGAGTTGCAATTCAACGCTGGGAAATGCTACAAGGACGTTTTAAAGAACAAAAACCTTTACAAATTCTCGCTTTAAATTCTTCTGAGCCTTTAATTTTAACTAATAGAATTATTAGCGGTAGAACTGGTATAGATAGTCATAATCCTAATATTGAACTTGTTTTAGAAGGAGAAAATATTAAAGTACGCAGTCTTAACGGTCAATGTTTCTGGTTGACATCTGAAGGAACTCAAATAGAGAAGGAAGTACGGGAAAAATGGGTACGCTTTCCTGCAAAAACTGGAAGAGACGGTTCTTGGCTCTTACATTTCAACAGTCTTGATTGCTCCCATCGTCTTGCTAGTTTTTATCTGTTTCCAGGAGAAAATGTATGAGAATCAGCGATGTTCAAAGCGGACTGGTTTACACCGTGGAAGTCGAACAAAGAGAGCGTAATGCTTTTACAGGAACAGATATATTAGCTGTTAAAAACGAAGTTTTCTTATATCAGCCAGAAAATACTGGTGAAATTCTCCTACGTCACTCCAAAGAAGATATTTGGGAGATTAGAGGAACGGATCAAAAGAATAAAAATATTTTACAAGGAATTATTGAGCGAAATTTACCGCGTTTATGTTGGGTGGCTTTGATACTTCCGAAGAAATCACCAACAACTTTGATGATACAGATACATGAATTTCCTCAAAAGTTTTTATTACCTGATGATTTACAAATTGGTATCGATGAAAAAATTGTTGAAGATATTCGCGACAGACATCTGAATAAGAAAGAACCAGTTGAGAAAATTATCGGATGGCTGACAGGACAATTTTTGCTTCCAGAATTGAAAGAAGATGGGGGTAAGCGTGCGCTACTTCAGGCAGGTAAAATAATCCATAACGGCTTAGAAAATACATTTCGTTTATATGGAACGGGAAGAACTATTAATATCCGCCGCAATTCAAATGATAAGCTAATTATTGACAGCATACAAAGTGCAAGACAACCCAAGGATTATAACGAGCAGCGACCGATTGTATTGGTAGAAGCAAAGTTTTCTTTTTGCGATATTTCACTAGCAGGTACTATCCGAAAAGATACTCGTAATGAGTTAGATTCAATTGTTGAAAAATCAGAAAGTTATTTAGCACTTTGGAAAGATTATAATCAACTAGAGATTGATAGCATTGTTGATAAAGCCCAACAGTTTAAATGGGTAAGCTATAACAACTATAAATTCTTACCAAATGGTAATTACAGATTTCACTTGGTACCAGAAAATCATTTAGAACAAAGCCTGAGAATGCTTGTAGGAGCAACAAATTTTTCTGTAGAAGCTAGCGAGTTTCAGCCAAATTTTAGTCTAGATAAAGAAAGCAAAAGTCAAACAAAATCTTTTGTCGGACAGATAGAAAATGTAAGTTTATCTCGTACTACTATTGATATTGCCCCTGCAAATCTAGATGATGATTTATCTCCTCCCAAAAAAGGCTTTTTGTTTATTTCACTCCAAGGAGATGTGACTCGTTTAACACGTCGTAATAAAGCAGAACAACTTATCAGAACTGCTCAATGTCCGATGCCACAGTTAGGGTTAATTTTAGAAAATCAGCGCGTTCCTACCCGTCGTACTCGTCAACATAAACCGCTTTCTCCCGATACCAAAAAAGTTTTTAATGGTTCTCCAACTTCTCGACAGCAAGAAGCTTTGCAAGTAGCTTTGAATACTCCCGATATCGCTTTAATTCAAGGTCCCCCAGGTACGGGAAAAACCAAAGTCATTAGTGCTTTGCAAGTAAGATTAGCAGAAATTAGTGAAGATTGTGGTAACAGTGTATCTCATCGGTTACTGTTGACAAGTTACCAACATGATGCTGTGGAAAATGCCGCTGAAAAGTCTGTTGTGTTTGGACTTCCAGCAGTGAGGATAGGTGGGAAAACACAAGGTAATGAAACTGCGGATAATGTGGATCGCTGGCGGCGATCGCGCATCGAATCTTTGGAAGCAGAGTTAGCCGCATTCCCGGAATTACCGGAAAGTGCTAATTTACGAGAAGTACAGAATCGGGTTTCAAGTTACATCTTAACTCCCGGCACCAGAGAACAAACGGCGACTTTAATAAAAGAAATATTTGAACTGACTAAAGGAAAGATAAAAAGTGAGTTGAGCGATAAATTATTGGAATACAAAAGCAGACTGTCTAAAGGATATGACCTGCAAAATACAGAAAACTCAGAAGAACGAGATTTAGCATTAAAAGCAGTAAAATCTCTGAGAATCCAGCCAGTAGCATTTTCTGATGATGGTTCATTACAAGCAATGAAAGCACTTCGCCGTTTGGAGCCGTTGCAAATTTTAGATGCTTCCCAAAAGCAACTTTTACAAGATGCTGCGGACTGGTTGGAAGAAGAAATGCCGCCGTTTTTGGATAAATTAGCATCGCTGCGGGAAAAATTATTAGAAAAATTAATTCCTCAAAAAGTTCCCGTTACTACTCCTATTGCTGACCCAGAAATTGAGCATTTACTTAATCAAGTCAGAGAAGAAATGTATCAAAGAGTTCGCCAATCAAAAGCAGGTGTAGAAGCAGTTTTATCTGAGTATTTGGAAGACTTAAAAACTGACCCTGAAGGTGTTAGAGAAATGCTGCGCGATTACACGGTAGTTCTGGCAGCTACTTGTCAGCAGTCATCAGGTAAACAAATGCAGTCGGTGACGGGTAGCCATGAAGCTGTATTCGAGACAGTAATAGTAGATGAAGCAGCAAGAGCTAACCCCCTTGATTTATTTATTCCCATGTCTAAAGCCGAAAGAAGAATTATTCTTGTCGGGGACCACCGTCAACTTCCTCATATTCTTGAAGAAGATATAGAACGTCAATTGGGACAATCTACAGAAGTCACCAAAAATGCATTAAGAAAAAGTCTTTTTGAACGGTTATTCCTTCAGATGAAAGAATTAGAAAAGCATGATGGTATCAAGAGAACAGTTACTTTAGATGCTCAGTATCGAATGCATCCTATTTTAGGAGATTTTGTTAGTAGAACATTTTACGAATATCACGGAGAACCGCCGATTCGTGCGGGTAGAGTTGAAGAAGAATTCGTTCATTATTTACCCGGTTATGAGAATATCGTTGCAGCTTGGCTAAATGTTCCATTAAACGCTGGTAAAGAAATTCAAGGAAGAAGTAAATCTCGTCCTATAGAAGCGAAACGAATTGCTCAAGAGTTGAAACATTTAATTGACCATGATACGCGGCTGACGTTTGGTATTATCGCCTTTTATTCGGCACAAGTTACAGAAGTTTGGAAAGCACTTTGTCATGTGGGAATAGCGGAATTAACAGATGAGGGAAATTATCAAATTGTTTCTGCTTACCGAGAAACCAGAAATCACGAAGGTAAAATTGTGGAAAGGTTGAGAGTGGGAACAGTAGATGCTTTTCAAGGAAAGGAATTTGATGTGGTTTTTCTCTCAATTACTCGCAGCAATGATATCAACGCAGCTAGTGAAGAATTATATCCAAAAAAATACGGCTTTTTAATGTTAGAAAACCGTCTCTGTGTCGCAATGAGCCGTCAACAACGTCTTTTAATTACTGTAGGAGACTTAGGAATGGTAAAAACAGAAAATGCACCATTAGCTGTAAGAGAACTGGTCGATTTTTATCAACTTTGTCAACAATCATGCGGTCAAATAATTTGATATTTTGCGAATATGGATTTTAAAAAAGAGACACAGATAATTAATTATAATCCCCGTTCTTCTACTCGCTGGAGCAAGCGACGGTATTTACTTTTACCAGCATGGTGTTATCGAGTAGTCGCACCAAGAGTTAGTACTAGAAAAATCAATATTCTCGAAAAAGCAGTTTTAGGAATGTGTCGTGTAGGAGCATTTACTGCTGTAGAAATAGGAGAAAAACTCGATATTGGAAGTGATTTGGCTGCGTTGATAATTAAACAGTTATCAGATAGAGGATTTATCAATCGTCAAGGTTTATTAACTGATAAAGGATTAGATATTTTAGAAACAGAAAACTTAGAAACACAAGACTTAGTAGCTGGGTTTATTTTTCAAGATGTTTGGACGGGAGAATTATTTCCCCGTTTTATGGAGCGTCAAGAATATATTGATGTGAAATACAATAACGATGGTTATCCAGATTTAGTATTTGGTACTACAGGAAAGCCAAATTACCAACGAGCTTATATGCCTTTACCTGTAGATAATACTATCAAAAAACAACCTTCTGCATCAGAAATTTTACAAGCAGTTAGAAAACATAGTAAAGCATTACGATATCAAAATTCCGAAGATAGAGATGATGATGAAGATGCATGGAATTTTGAACAAGTACCTGATTTAAAACGCATATCCTTTGTTGAAGAAGAACCAATTCCTGTATGGCTTTCGACTTTTATTTATTTACCAGAAAACGAATTTACTTCTACAAGTTGGAATATTTGTGACCCTTTTGGATTGGGAGATAGTCCCAGACTCAGGAGAAAGTTAGAAATTCAAATCAAGAAAAATTCTACCTTGAGAGGTTTACAAAAACTGATTCAAGAAATGATTGCTGAGTATGCGGATGAATCGGGTACAAATTTTAATGATTTTATGCAAATGATTAATGATGAAGCTGTATCCCGAGTTGAAGATAAACTAACTTTAGATATACGCAAATGGGATGATTTATTTGATGATTTATTGGCTATGGAAAGAAGTCATGTAGAAGCCAAAAATCTGGAGAATCAAAAGTATTTAACAGATAAACTAGATGACATTTTGATAAAAGCTCAGAAAACTCTTGAAAGACTTCTCCTAATTGTTAGGAATAAATATCCCACAAATGATAATTGGAAAATAATATCTAAGAACGATAGAGAATATAATCAAAGTATTCTTAACGGAATTGCGGATAAATTAGGTTTTGATATACCTCTTCCCAATACTTTACTCTACGTCAAGTGTGGGAAAATCAAGTCTGCTAGTGATTATGGTGAAGGTTCTTTACGCTCTCATCTTTTAGCTGCTTTATTAACTGCTCGAAATCATAGTAATCATCCCTTGTATTTGGTAGCTCAAGAAGCACCAGATATGTTAATTAGGTTAAATACCTTGGCTGAATTACGCGATAAAAGCGGTCATTCTACAAGCCAGCGGTTAGAATTAACAGAAGTATCGCAACAAATATCGACAGTTTATGAATTCGTTGCCAGAATGTTAGAACTTAATTATCAACTATAGATAACTTTTATAATTAACTATAATTTTTATGAGTAATTCAAAAAATCGCCACAGATCGGGAAATCTACCTTCTGAACCCAAATCATCCGTATTATCAAGTTCTGCTAAAACTGCATCCGATCGAGATAAACCATCTCAAGAAAAGATTGATACTTTTGCAGAAAAAGCAAAAGGAGTATTAACAGAAGAACAAATATCATCTGCTAACGCTTCAACACTGACTAATGATTTTAAGCTAGAAGATTGTTGGAAGCAGGCTAATATTTTTGAAACAGCTATAGAAAATATTAAAGTCAAAGAAGAACAGGTAGAAATAAAGATTAAAGAATTAGATGAGGATAAAACACAGATAGAATTAAAGAAGGAAGAAATTAATAAAAGAAATAAACAATTAATTGAAGTTAGAGAAAAGCTTAATCAACGTGCAGCAGAATTAAGTAATTTAGAAAGACAACTTCGCGAACGTGAGTTAAATGCAGAAGCAGGTTTTATCAAACAAAATCGCGCTGCTTTAGCTGAACTTGAAAATCAAAGTCAAGAATTGAGTCATGTACGGGAACAACTGTATCAAGATATTGCTGAAACTCGAAAAAAGTTAGATATTGAAATTGCTCAAAAGCGTACATTCATGGAAAAAGAAATTGCGGAAAAAGAGCAAGAAATAGAAACAGCGCGAATGCAAATAGATAATCAGCGAAAACAGTTACGACTTGAACACAGAAAGTTGGAAACCGAGCGAGAATTACTTAAAGAAGATAAGCAAGCTTTGTCAGATAAGATTGAGCAAAAAACAGCAGTAATAACAGAAGAGTTAAAAGTTAAAGTTGAGGTACTTGAAGAACGTCTCAAATCTGCTCAACAATTAAGAGAACAGTTTCAGGCTAAGTTGGTTAGAAGACATGAAGCAGATAGAAGATTTGGACAAAAAACTCCTGACGAGATTCTGGAAGAATTAGAAAATTTACGACGTGAAAAAGCTGTATTAGAACAACAACTTGCATCAAAACTCAGCGATACTGCTGCTGCTAGATTACAAGAGTTAGAATCACAACTTGAAGTTTGGGAAACAGAACGCTTTCAACTCAGCACCAGATTACAAGAACTTCAAAGAAGCGTTACTTCCAACCGTATTGCTGTCACGGAATTGGAGACTATACGAGATGAAAAAGAAGCATTAGACGCAAGGAATACTCGTCTCAAAGCAGCTTTAGAAGAGTTAAAAGCAGAAGTAGATCAAGCTGTATCTGATTCTAAAAATAAAAGTCCTTTCCCTGAATGCTTTAGGATGGATGCTGATGCAAGATTACAAAGAGAAATTCCGCTTCACGAGCATATTCCTGACTTAGAAGAATTTGCTGAAGATTTGCGATCGCGTATTGCATTATCTCCTACAATGCTCGATAACAATACTCAAAAGCGACTTTATTACTCCAAACGAGATATTAGAGCTTTTCTGGCTGGTTTAGCAATGAGTCAGTTACATATCCTTCAAGGTATTAGCGGTACGGGAAAAACCAGCTTACCCGTTGCTTTCGCTCGTGCTACGGGTGGTGATTATAAGTTAGTGGAAGTACAAGCAGGTTGGCGCGATCGCCAAGACTTGATAGGATATTTTAATGCTTTTGAAAGAAAGTTTTACGAGTCCGATTTTCTCCTAGCTCTGTATGAAGCCCAATGTCCAAGCAATCGCGAACGGATTTATATCATCATACTAGACGAAATGAACCTTTCGCGACCCGAACAATACTTTGCTGACTTTCTTTCCAAAGTCGAACAAGATTCTCCGACAATTGGTTTAACAACAGATTTAGACAAACGATCTCCCCAGTTATTTCAAAATCAAAACAGACTTGCGATTCCCCCCAATGTTTGGTTTGTCGGAACTGCAAACCAAGATGAAACAACTTTGGAATTTGCCGATAAAACTTACGACCGTTCCCATATCATGGAGTTACAGCGTCGTCACGATCAAAGTTTTAATCTACCAGAACAATTAGAAGCGAGAAATCCCATCTCCCATCAAGCCTTAATAAAGTCCTTCAATCGCGCACAAACAAAGTATGCAACTGAAGCATCTCAAGTTTATCAATTTTTGAACGATACCTTCGCAGACTTTCTCGAACGCCGATTTAAAGTAGGTTGGGGGAATCGATTGGAACGACAAATTAAAGATTTTGTCCCCGTAGTCATTGCATCTGGAGGAACCCAAGGTGAAGCTTGCGATCAGATATTAGCCACTAAAATATTACGAAAAATTCGCGATCGCCACGATATCCCGTCAAGCGATTTAAGAAAGCTCAAGGATGATTTATTGAAAGAATGGTTTGATTTAGACACACAACCAGACCAATCGCTAGCAATTATTGACGCAGAGCTACGCAGACTTGAGCCAGGAGAGGAATATTAATTATGTTGTTTTATAATCGTTTTACGGGACAAACTACGAAGCAACTCCCCGAAAAAATTATTTTAGGTCAATGGCAAGTTATTACCGATTCAGAAAGAGTATTTCTTAATACTTGCGAACTAAAGATACATTCTAGAGAATATATTTTTCCTGACTTAAGCAATCGTTGCTCAATACGTTCTGATGACGGTAAAACTGTTGAAATAAAATTTTCTAAATGGCAATATCCTTCAGATATACTATTTGAAAGCTTACAATTTTTTGATTCTGAGCTACAACAATTAATATCTAACTCAGCCAGTTGGAATGATTTAGTAAAACTACCGCCATTAGTACCAGAAATACAAGAAAAAATTAATATACAATCGTTAGAAATAACAACAAAAAAGCATTTGGGACATATTGAAGAAGTTTGTCGTCGTCCTCGAAGCTACTTGAAGATGGAAACCGAGAGATTACCAGTTTCTCGCGCTCAAAGAATTTCTCCTCATGCTGCTGAATTTCTATCTTCCCACACAGAAGATTGGGAAAGGCGAACTTTTTGCTCTGTTGTTCCCAAACGAATTCTTTGTATGATCAAAGAAGAGTTATTAGACATTTACGAAAACAAAGTTACTGTCAAACTTGTAGATAACTTATTAATATATATACGCCAGCGTATTCAACAAGTAAAAGCTCTGCAACAACAATTTGAGGACGCTGAATATTTATCTGGTACAACTAGCGATATTCATTGGAGAAATAAACAACGTATTTACACGCTTTGGGGAAATTATTGTGATGGTGCAACAGAATTAAAAAAAGCACAAGCAACATTACAAAAATTATTGCAGCTACGGTATAAATTACAAGGTTTGATGGGAAGCGATTTGTACAAAGCGATTCCGCAACGCACGGTGGTAGCAAATACTCTCAAAAGGACTAATATCTTAGTTAATGACCAGCATTATCGGTATGTTGATTTGTTATGGAGAGAATGGAGTCGAATAAATAGCGGACAAATCAAAAACTCTCGTCAAGTCTTTGAGGAAAATCAAAAGCTTTTACACGGATTTGAATCCTTTTGCCTCCTTTTAATCGGACTGGCTTTAACAGGAGATGGGAATAATAAGGGGTTCGGTTTTGAAGCTGTTGATAATCAAATTCCTACACGCAATAATAAAGATATCCTATTTCAAGGAGCATTAGGTAACATATACTTAACTTGGCTTGAAGATGGTTCCTTTTTGCTCAAATCAGATGCAATTAAATATTTGCGTTTAGTACCAATATTGGCAAACCTTACTGCTACCGATAATTCTGAGACAATTTTATCTATAATTGAAACCTTTTCTAATAGCCTTAAAAATATTACCCAATATCAAACTATTATTCTTTATCCCGGAACAGAAGAAGAGAGAAAAAAACTTCCACTACAGATTCAACGAAAGATAAATACCCTTGGTAATGATAAGCTTCCTCAAGAAATTGCTATGTCAATTTTACCAGTCAGCCCGCTTGATATTATTAGCCTTGAAAGATTAGCTCGTGCTATTCATTGGTGGTTGAACGGTCAACGTTATCAATCATATCCACCTACTATTGCAATTAATATTCCAGATAATTTACTGCAAAATACAGATTGGATAAATAAAGAAAGTAAATCCAATCAAATTCGAGTTTTGCGTTCACCTTCACTAGAAGAAGAACAGCTTTTTAACACAAATATTAATAACTTAATTAATCAATTAAAATCTCGTGCTTCAAAACAAAAAGGGGAAGTCCAAAAGCTAGAAAAAATAAAACATTTACCATCTCAGGCTGGTGAATGTATCAAACCGTTACAAATATGCCCAGTTTGTCGTAATTTAAAAGATAGTTTCACAGTTTTAAATAGTCAATGTTTCAGTTGTGGATGTAGTAAGTGCGATATTACCTGGGGTACTCGTTCCTGTGGAAGTTGTGCCAAGAAGTATGCTTATATTCTGACAACAAAGGTAGAAGGAGACAATCGTCAACCCGGTTGGGTAGAAAGAACTTTTGGTAGAGATGTTCTTAGCGTTCCTTGCTGGATGAAAGATAACCATAATGCTTTTATCTGTCCCCATTGTGGAGTATGCAGTCAATCCGCTTCTAGTGAAGGTAAAAATTGCGATCGCTGTCAATAGTCCATTAGTCTATTAAAAAATTGAGGTGTTATTTTTTTTCTTTCAGAGCATTTATATATTCCGAATATTTCTAAACCAATTACATCGCGCGAACATTTGAAAGTTTTAAATCGTGCTTGCAATCAACCGGATTTTTGTCAACAAGGAGCGGAAATTATACAGTTAGAAACCGAATTCACTGGGGAATGGCATGGTTTAAAAGTAACTGGAAGAATTGATAGAATTGACCGCACGCCAGAAGGTTTAGTTTTATTAGATTATAAAAGTGGTTCTTCAGTGGCACCAGGAATTAAAGATGAAGCGGGGAAAGCTAATATAGATATTCAAATGCCTTTATATATGGATGTTGCGGGTACTTTATTTCCTGGGGAAACTGTTAGCGATGCTTATTATTATTCGGTGACTAAAGGTAAGAAGATTAGCAAAAAACAGCCCAGTGCAGAAACTCTCCAAGCTGCTGCGGAAAAAATTAAAAATCACCTAGAACAAGGATATTATCCAGTAGAACCAGATGTCGATCAAAAAGCCTGTAATTATTGTGCTTACGATTTAGTTTGTCGCAAGGGTTCTCGTCAAAGTCGTAAGGGGGGTGCAGTATGAGTTTAACTTTACAACAGCAAGCAGCAGCTTATGCTTGTGGTAGTGTCGCTGTAATTGCAGGAGCGGGAACTGGTAAAACCTATATGCTTGCAGAACGCTATCTTCACCATTTGCAAGCAGATTTTTCACCTTTAGAAATAGTTGCAGTTACCTTTACCAAAAAAGCGGCTTTTGAATTGCGATCGCGAATTCGTAGTTCGGTTTCTCAACGGTTCCCCAATCGTACTGATTTAATAGCAGAATTAGAAGCGGCTCAAATTAGTACTATCGATGCTTTAGCGATGCGGATTTGTCAGGAGCATCCGGAAGTTGCTGGTGTACCTGCTGATTTTACCGTTTTGGATAAGTTGGAAGGTTCGCTTAAAACTCAGCAGTGGTTGGATGAAGCATTGGATACTTTGCCGATACAACTTTACGATCGGGTTCCTTATTCGTTAATGTCTCAAGGCTTGCAAATACTACTTTCTGACCCTATTAGCGCGGAAAAAGCTTTCACTCAAAATACCGATAGTTGGCAACAATTAGCACAAGATTTACAACAGCAAGCATTGAATGAGTTGTTGCAAAATCCAGTTTGGAAAAATGCAAGGGATACCTTAGAAAGTTATTCCGGTAAAGCAAACGATAAATTAGAAATACAAACTCGTTTACCAGCATTGCAAGCCATTAATAATTTAGAAATGGGAGGAAATCCCAGGGAAGAATTATCAATTATTAATGGATTAAAAATAAATGTTGGTAGTAAAAATAATTGGGTTGAAGGAGGTTTAGAAGCTGTTAAGGAAAGCATCAAAGAATTACGAAGTTTGGTAGAAAATTTTCTTAATGCTGGTTTAATTACTTTAGAAATTGGTATTGCTGATGAGAAATTAAAAGCTATGTTACCCTCACTTCGGGAAGCTTTTAATTTGGTACGAGAATATATTAATCGAGTCAAGCGTAAAGAACGTTTTTTAGATTTTTCCGATTTAGAAGTTTGTGCTTTACGAGCTTTACAAGATAATCAAGTACAATTTTATTATGCTCAACGTTGGAAAGCATTTTTAATCGATGAATTTCAAGATACAAACCCAGTACAATCGGAAATATTAAAACAATTAACCCAAAATAATTTATTAACAATAGTTGGTGACGCGAAACAATCAATTTATGGCTTTCGTCGTGCAGATGTAGACATATTTCTCAGTTGGTGCGATGAAATTCAAAATAATGGTGGAACACAAGAAATATTGAGTACCAGTTTCCGTACTCATAAATCTTTAGTTGACAATATCAATCATATATTTACACCATTATTAGGAAATTTACATCAAAATTTAGATGCTCATCGTGTAGAATCTCCGCATAATTATCCAGCAGTTAGAGTATTTGCCATTGAAGCAGAATCAAAAATTCTCAAAGCTCAAACATTACGGGCTGAAGCTGCACATATTGCAAAATTAGTTAAAGAAATGCTGGATAATCAAACCATTATTCATGACAAAAAGACTAGTAAGTTGCGTCCCTTAGTTGCGGGAGATATTGCTATTTTATCCCGCACTTGGGAGCCTTTAGAAGTTTACGGTGAAGCTTTAGAAAGTTTAGGAATTCCGGTTGCTAATCGTGGTGGTGGTAATCTATTAAGTACGCGAGAAGCTAAAGATGCTTGGGCTTTGTTGCAGTTTTTAGCCGATACCAGCGATAGTTTAGCCTTGATAGCAGTATTACGCAGTCCATTTTTTGCGATTAGCGATAAAGTACTTTTTACCTTTATTCAAAATCAATCAGAAGAATCCAAAATCGACTGGTGGAAACAGTTAAAAAAATCAGATATTCCCGAACTACAGCGTCCGGTTCAAGTATTAAGTGAATTATTAAACCAAAGAAATTTAGAATCACCAACTCGACTTTTACAACTTGCAGACCATCTTACTGGTTACACTGCGGTAATTACTAATTTACCAGGAGCAGCACGACGAGAAGCCGATTGGCGAGGTTTTTTCGATTTTGTACGTCAGTTAGAACATGGTAACAGCGATGTGTTTGCAGTGGTACGTCGCTTGAAAAATTTAGCAGCAGCAGAGATAGAAATTCCCCGTCTCCCTTTATCTACATCAAATGCTGTAGCTTTAATGACGATTCATGCAGCGAAGGGTTTAGAATGGTCTGTGGTTGTGATTCCCGATTTAACTCGTGCTAAACCCAGTAACAGCGAAGTAGTATATTTTGACCCTAGTTGCGGTGTAGCCTTGAAATTAGAAGATGAACAAAGTGAAACAATCAAACCCGTACTTTATGTTTATTTAGAATATCTGCGGAAACAACAAGAACAAGCAGAAGCTTTACGGATATTATATGTTGCTTTAACCCGCGCTCGCGACCAATTAATTCTGACAGCTAATAAGGAAAATGGTGGTGGGTTAGAGTTATTAAAACCAGGTTTAACAAATGCGGGAATTCCTATAAATATTATTCCCTTCAACCCAGAATTAGCAAAACCCCCAGTTCTTTTAGAACCAACTTTACCAAAAGTTCCAAGTGAATTACTTATCAATTCTGTAGGTTCGGGATTATTTGAATTACCCGTCACAGCTTTGAGCGAATATGCTTTATGTCCCAAACGATTCAAATACCGCTTTATCCAAGGTAATCCGGGAATCGGAACCGGATTTAGTACTGCGAAACAAATAGGAACGTTGACTCATTTAGCTTTAGAAAAAGATATTCGCGATATTGATATATTATCTAGTTTCAATGATACTTTACCTTTAGAAGATGTTAAAACAGCTTTAGAATTAGCAAAACGATTCGATGAAGTCGCAGATTTTACACCGTTTAAACAAGGAGAAAGAGAAAAGTCAGTTAATTTGAAGATTGGAAAATTAACTTTGAATGGAATTATTGATGTATTAGGAGAAAACTGGGTATTAGACTTTAAAACCGACCAAGAAATAGACCCACAACATCACCGTTTTCAACTTTGGGCTTACGCAAAATCTACAGATAGTAAAACAGCCCATATTGCTTATTTACGTCATGATTATTTACATACTTTCGATACTGCTCAACTAGAAGAAACTGGTAAAGAAGCTGAAGTACTGGTAGAGCAAATTTTAAATGAAAATTACTCAGCCATCGCATCCGATAAAAATTGTAGTTACTGCGCTTATGCTGAAATTTGTGAAGATAATTATCACCTAAAAGCAGATAGTGATTTACTAAAGAAAAAAATGCAAGATACAAAGATAGCTGGCTATGAATTAATTTCCTCAAAAATCAGTAGTTATTTTACTCAAGCATTAGAACAATACCATCGGTTGATTATAGTTCCCTTACAAGGTGATTATCAAACCGATTTTCAACAGGTTGCTGAATCAATCGACGGTCAATATATTAACATTAACCTGGAATTGAGTAAATTGTTATTAGAGTTAACGCAAAAACAACGTTTACTCAAAGCGGAAAGATTGCTGAAACAAATTATTGAAAGTACAAATAGCCAAGTAATTTTTTTAGAACATTTAGAAATATTGTTTGATACTTCGCTTCAACTTGACCCTTTACGGTGTCTCCAGAAGTTAGCACGTAACTATACTATAGTTGCTATATGGAAGGGTAAGATTGAAAAGAAGCATTTAGTATATGCCGAACGCGAGCATCCAGAATATAAAAGTTATCCTATAGATGGTTTCTTAGTGGTTAATTTGGAATTAGAAGTTGATTGAAATGTAAGTTGCGGTTATTTCTGATTACGTGATTATTTCATTCAAGTGAAAACACGGTAATGTTGATAATTTGGCTGAAATATTGTAAATATGTTACTTCTTTCTTCAATTAGGGAATATTAAGTTTATAAATACTTATTAAAAATTTAGTTTAACTAATGATGTCACAGCAAAATATTTTAGAGCTAGCAAAGCAGGGTGATGCTCAAGCAATAGCATCTTTAATGAATCGGCAATTACAACCCAAAGGAATAACCGCGAAAGCAACTGTTGATAATTCTTGCTTACAAATTATGCTACTCTCTGATGAAACTCTAAACCAACAAGCTTTAGTGGAGTTTATTCGCAAAGGATTAACTGGATTAAAGATTATATCAATTGGGAAAGTAAAAATTTTTGCAAAAAAGATAGGAGAAGATTTCCCCGCTTGGAGTCAGGATTTAATTATGAGAAATGGTAGTCAATTTGAAATAGTAACTCAAATTAAAACTTCACAAGAAAGTTTAAAAGAGCAAGCAAAGCTTGGAGATACTAATGCTATATCATCACTTTTAAATCAATCTCTAAAATCCAAAAAGGTTACTGTAAAAACTAGCTTGAAAGGAGATAGTTTAAATGTGATGTTAGAGTCAGATGATATTCCCAATGAGGCTTGTGTAACTTTAGTCCGTAGGGAAGTTGTCATGCTAAAATCTACATTAATAAATAAAATCCATATTTACGCTAAACAACACAGTAGTGATTTTCCTGCATGGTCAAAAGAAATCAATTTATCCGAGCAAAGTTATTCTACACAACCTATAGCAACCTCTTCAAAGTCTAATTCAAACAACATATCTATCACCATTAACGATAAAACTATTAACCTAAATGATATAGAATCTTTACAAATTGTCAAAGCATTAGTAATTGCAGGTGCGGTACTTTTAGCAATAGGAGTTTTTTGCCCTATTATCAGCGCTCCTATTATTGGGACTCTCAACTACTTCCATAATGGAAACGGTGATGGGGTAATTTTACTAATATTGTCTGCTATTTCTATCTTTTTAGTGCTGAAACACGAATTTAGATACTTATGGTGGACGGGGTTTGCTTCACTGGGTGTCACAATTCTCGGTTTTCTCGGCTTTCAATGGAAATTATCTGAGATTAAATCGAGTATGGAATCGGAACTACAAGGTAATCCATTCAGAGGTTTGGCTGATGCTACTGTAAACTCGATTCAATTACAGTGGGGTTGGTTGGTTATTCTGCTTGGTATCGGGTTAATTCTTGCTGGAGTTTATTTTTATGAAAGGCAAAATATAAATAAATCGGGATATGTCAATTATTTATTAGATTTAGTCAATTTTAGAAAATCTAAAAAAGCATATTTCTTTGCAGGATTAGTTGTGATTGGGTTGATTTTACCTAAAGTATTCGTTGGAATAAAAGCTCAAGCAGAGTATAGAGAAGTAGCATCAAAAGCGAAACAATCAGAAGCAAAAACGCTTATCGGTTCAATAAATCGAGGACAACAAGTAATACTATTAGAGAAAGATAGATTTTCTAACTCCATAACAGAATTAGAATTAGGAATTGCTTCGGAAACAGATAACTACAATTACAATATCACCAAGGCGGATACTTCATCAGCAATAGCAACTGCAACAGCTAAAGGAAATGGCATGAAAAGCTATACGGGTGCAGTATTTATGGTCAAAGACAGTGAGTATGACTTTGATACAACTAAAGCTGTTATTTGTGAAACAAATTCTGCTTCCAAAACTCCTCCTGATAATCCTCAGCTAGTAGGAGAAGATATTCAATGTGCAAAAGGTTCTAAGAAATTAGACTGATAACATTCTCAACACCGCTATCATCATGTCAAGCGGTAAAATAAAAAACAGCTATATAATAAATACCGAAGGAAAGTTCCTCAAAAATCGCCTTTATCCCACAGGTGATTTTTTATGGTTAAGCTATAACAACCAGAAGCTGGCTTCCAAAGAGCGTAAATCGATATAAGATGGTGCTATGAAATACGGTGAGTTAATTCAATTTGAACCTATCGAAACTGTAATTCAGTTACAGGATGCTAGCGAGTTGGCTGAAGCACAGCAACTGGTTGCTACTTATGTAATTTCCGCAGAAATGGCGGAAAGGTTAGCTTCTGTGGTTTTTCCCAATTTACAGTTTGAGCAGCCAGCGGATAATAAAGGTATTCTGGTTGTGGGAAACTACGGTACGGGTAAGTCTCACTTGATGTCAGTGTTAAGCGCGATCGCAGAACACCAAGAACTCTCCGCAAGTCTCCAAAATCCTCAAGTTGTGGAAAGTGCTGCTTCTATTGCTGGCAAGTTTAAAGTTATACGCACGGAATTGGGTTCCACAACGATGGACTTGCGGGAGTTCGTTTGTTCTGCCTTAGAGGAAGCATTATCCGAGTGGGGGATTGAATTTCAATTTCCTTCACGGGATAAGATTCCCAATCACAAGGGCGTGTTTCAAGATATGATGGTTCTATTCCACAAACAGTTTCCCGATAAAGGTTTGCTATTTGTGGTGGATGAGTTGTTGGATTATCTCCGCAGTCGTAAAGACCAAGAATTAATTCTGGATTTGACTTTTTTACGGGAAGTTGGAGAAGTCTGCAAAGATTTAAAATTTCGCTTCATTGCAGGATTGCAAGAAACTTTATTTGATAATTCCCGTTTTGCTTTTGTTGCTGATGCAATTCGACGAGTAAAAGACCGTTTTGACCAAATTTTAATTGCTCGTAGAGATATAAAATATGTAGTTGCGGAACGTCTGTTAAAGAAAACCGCAGACCAATTAATTAAAATTAAAGAACATCTCACACCATTTGCCAAATTTTACGGCAATATGAACGAGCGGATCGATGAATTTACCCGACTTTTCCCGATTCACCCCGATTATATCGATACTTTCGAGCGCATAACTATTGCTGAAAGACGAGAAGTCCTCAAAACGCTATCGTTATCAATGCGGAAATTACTGAATAAAAATGTTCCCGATGATGCTCCCGGTTTAATTGCTTACGATAGCTATTGGAACACTCTTAAGGAAAATACATCTTTTCGTTCGGTTGTGGAAATTCGCGATGTAATTGACTGTTCGGGAGTATTAGAAGCACGCATCCAGCAAGCTTTTACCCGTCCTGCTTACAAGCCGATGGCTCAAAGAATTATCGCCGCACTTTCGATACATCGGTTAACTGTGGGAGATATTTATTCTCCTTTGGGTGCGACACCGGATGAATTACGGGATAGTTTGTGTTTGTATGAGCCAATGATTGCAGATTTGGGAGGAGATGCTGCGGATGATTTGCTCACCCATGTAGAAACAGTGTTACGGGAAATTCATAAAACCGTTAGCGGACAGTTTATTTCATCGAATCCCGATAATCGTCAATACTATATTGACTTGAAGAAAACCGATGATTTCGATGCTTTAATTGAAAAGCGAGCCGAGAGTTTAGATGCTTCTGGGTTAGATAGATATTATTTCCAAGCGCTGACACAAGTATTGGAATGTACCGACCAAACTTATGTTACGGGGTATCGTATTTGGGAGCATGACTTAGAATGGACGAGTAAAAAAGCGACTCGTAAAGGTTATTTATTCTTTGGTGCGCCAAACGAACGTTCTACAGCAACTCCATCAAGGGATTTTTATCTATATTTTATTCCACCTTTTGACCCACCAGTTTATAAAAATGAAAAAAATGCTGACGAGGTGTTTTTTAAACTTACTAAACCTGGCGATGTTTTTCGGCAGAATTTGGAAAAGTATGCAGCTGCATTGGAGTTAGCTTCGACTTCTTCTGGACAAGCAAAGAAGATTTATGAGGATAAAGCAAAAGGTTTTGTGCGAAATTTGGTGAATTGGCTGCAAGAAAACATGACAACAGCTTTTGATGTTACTTATCAAGGTAAAACGAAACCTTTTTTGGAACGAATTAAAGCTGCAAAAATCGCGACTGGTGCGCGTGCTAACGTCCGCGATATGCTCAATACCGTTGCTTATAGCTGTTTGAACCCTCATTTTACCGACCTTGCACCAGAATATCCTACTTTTAATATCTTGATTACAAGTAAGAATATAAATCAAGCTGCAAGGGATGCATTACGTTTTCTTCGAGGTGTTAATAAAACCCAGCAAGCTGTAGCTGTGTTAGATGCTTTGGAACTACTTGAAGGGGATAAGTTAGATGTTCGCAATTCTAAATATGCTAACTATATTTTGTCATTATTAAATCAAAAAGGTTCCGGTCAAGTTCTCAACCGGGGAGAAATTATTCAAAATGTATTGGGTGTGGAATATATGGCTCCCAATCAATATAGACTTGAACCTGAATTAATTATAGTATTGCTGGCAAGTTTGGTTTATAACGGTGATATAGTTTTAGCGATTCCGGGTAATAAGTTTAATGCGAATAATTTGGATGCTTTGGTAAATACATCAGTTGAAGACCTAATTAATTTTAAACACCTTGAGCAACCAAAAGATTGGAATTTACCCGCACTTAAGGCATTATTTGAATTACTCGGACTAACACCGGGAATGGCTCAGTTAGTAACCCAAGGTAAAGATGAATCTGTAAGAGAATTACAAAAAGCTGTCACCACCACAGTAAATGATTTGGTGGTAGCAAGACAAAATCTACAAAGTTTAAGTTTTTGGGGAAAAAATCTTTTAACCGATGCATTGCAAGATGAATATCGTTCCAGTTTAGATAATACTAAAAAGTTTTTAGAATCATTACAAGCATTTACTACTCCTGGTAAATTAAAGAATTTCCGCTATCAAGAACAAGAAGTTACTTCACACCGTAGCGGTTTGCAAACCTTAGCAGAAATTACCGCACTTCAAGAATTAGTTACCAGCTTGGGGAATATTGCATCTTACCTCACCACAGCAGAAGCAGTATTATCTGTAGATAATCCTTGGTTGGAACAGATGCGAAAGGTACAGCAAGAAATTCTTAGTGATATTTTAAATCCAAAAAAACGCACTACAGCAACTTTTCGCTCATTAACTTTGCAAAAACTGACGCAACTCAAACAAAGCTATATTCAAACTTACATGGTTTTACATACTAGCGCTAGGTTAGGAGTAACAGAGAATGATACAAAAACTCAAATAACCCAAGATAGCAAAGCTAAAAACCTCCAAAAATTGGCGACAATAGATTTAATGCCAGCCAGTCAACTGCAAGAATGGCAAAATAATATAGCAAATCTGAAAACCTGTACCAAACTTACCGAACAAGATTTACAAGTAAATCCCATATGTCCTCACTGTCATTTTAAACCAGCGAGTGAAGTTAGAGATAAACCAGCTAGCGATATATTAGTTGAGTTAGAAATGCAGTTAAATCAACTTTTAGAAGAATGGATTCAGACGCTAATTTATAATTTAGAAGACCCCACAACCCAGGAAAATTTGAATTTACTTAAAGCTAAACAAAGAAAATTGGTAGATGATTTTTTAGCGTCTCAAAATTTACCAAACCCGTTGACAAATGAATTTATTAGTGCAGTTAGGGAAGTGCTTTCTGGGTTAGCGAAAGTGATAGTAAAAACCCAAGATTTACAAAAAATCTTACTTGCAGGTGGTTCTCCTTGTACGGTAGAAGAAATGAAGAAGCGTTTCGATGATTATTTGAGCGAACTTACCAAAGGTAAAGATACAAGTAAAGTCAGAATAATTATTGAGTAAATTTCATCAGTTTTCTTGTAGGGTGTGTGACTAGGGTGTTTACTTTGTGGAAAAGCCTGAAAAAAAAGTTCATGCAGTTTTTGTGTCTTGTGGTGCTAGGCTAAAAAGCTTGTAAGATAAGGGTTTTGAGCTTTACAACTAAACACAGCAATGTCATGAGCGATTTCTACCTAAATTAGAACAAAATCAACACCCTAATCTGTGACTCTTCCCTTTTCCCTCCCCCCAACGAAATGTTTAATTTATTTTGCACAAGTACTTAGATATTTGTGCAGTCTGAGAAAACAGAGTTTGTTTTACAAAATAAATTCCTCAGTGACTACAGCATCTTGATAGCTGACTTCAACCTTGAATTGTTTATTTGGTGCTTCACTAAATTCTAATTGAATTAGATTATCAGTTTGTCTTGCACTGACTTCCTGACTGATGGAATCAGCAGTATTATAGTTAAGAGTAATTTTCAATTTCAAGCCAGATGGTAAATGTTCTTCTTGATGAGGAAGAACTCGTACAAGCACACCTTGTTCTTCGTTTTCTTCTTTTTTAAGACTGACAATTAAAGCTAAAAATTTATTTTGCAGCAGTAGTCCAAAATTAAATAATTTAGTCTGTGAAATAAAAAAATTATTTGACTCCTTCTGACTTCTAACAGAACCCCAAGCCCAGTTATTTGAAATTATACTTCCAACAGATGCTGTAGATTGCCAACCTTCTTCAAATATTCCATCCCACCATTTACCGAGATTGATTAATGCTTTATCTGCTTGATTTTTTACTTGAATTACAGTTTCTATTACTGTGCTATTAGTTGTTACTGCAACGGGTAATTTAATCGCAGATGGTTCCAGAAAACGAATGTACAGCAAGAGGTTATTTAACTCTGTGTCAAATAAAGGCAAAGGGAAATTATAACTATCTTCTGACTGAGATTTAAAGTCTAGTATTTGAGAATACTTAAATAGTTCATCGTAACGCAGAAAGCCGTGAATATTTAATTGTTCTTCCTCTTCTAATACTTCTACTAAGACATAGAAATGAGCAGCCATTTTGGCTGAGGTGATGAGTTTTGCTGGTAAGGTGACAAAATCATCAATCAGGTTATCTACGATAATTAAGCAAAGACGAAATTCACCTACACTGAGATAACAAACACCATCAATTGCATTAGCACTGTTGTATGGTTTAATTTTGATATTTGGATTTCGTTCTTTCAGATACTTTTCAAAACCAAGTAATGCTAATGCATTTAAATATATTTTCCATTCATTTATCTCGCCTAATTTACGTAAATTATTCTCACTGATTACTCGCGCTTCATGCAAATGTTCTGGTTCTAGCCAAACAACTTTTGGTGACAATTTTCTTCTCATTTTTGGTGCATCAATTAAATAAATGGATGAGTTACTCATATTTTCTCTCCGATTAAGTTTTTTATAAAATAGCGATGTATATTTGATAGCAGATTCTTAATTTAGGCTACCTGGTGTGAATTACTAAGGTAGATGCGGATTATTTGAGCAAATAAGCTGTTTTTCATCTGCTTCTTACTAGTTACTAATTCTGCTTTTGCTTCTTTGAATGTTTTTTTATAGGCAAATTCTCTAATTTCAGCAGCGATATTTTTTAGATAATCAGGTTCATAAGAAATTCTAGTTAACTGATATTTATTAATTGATTGTAAAAGCTTATCTAGAAAAATCTCTTCGCTTCGATACTGAACAATTTCCAAAAAGTCTTCTAGTTTAAAAATTCGTCTGGCTTTACTCCATTCGATTTCCCAAAGTTTAGCAATTTCACCTAATGATATATTCTCTTGGTAATATAGTCGTAAGCCTTCTGGGAATCGTTGAGCAAAGTTTTTGTAACCTCTACTTTTTTGCAAATATTCAATGCGCTCTTGAATTACCTCCGCAATTGTTTGATGTAACACCTGTTCAAACAAATTTGCACAGATTTCTTGGAGTTTTTCTAATTCCAGATCCTCCGGGTCACTGTCTATATGATAAGGTAAATTTGGGTTGTCAAAATAATCATGAGTTGGATTATTATATACTTCTGTGGATACAGTTTTAATATAACCACTTTTTCTATAAAGCCAGTCTTGACGCAATATTTCTGCAATACGTTTAAGGTGATAAATTAATTCTAGTGGAGAAAAAGTAATACTTTCTTGTTGCAACAAATGCAACATCTCTTGCAGTTGGCTTGGTGCTGGTTCCAAACAGCGTCCTTTCTGGCGTGTTTTTAGTCTATCTCGTCGGTAAACTGTTTGAAAAGCTTTTACAATTTCATAGTCTCCTGTTAAAAGAAAACCACACAGAGAACGGGGTATAGATTTACATAGTAATCCCCAATCACTGGGAGTTGCTAACCCAAACTCCCATAAAAATGACTTGATTTCTTCATTTTGGCGGGTGAGTCTGTTAGTCCAATTATCTAAGCTTTCGTTAGAACCTAAATTGGGATTGAATCTCCGTAAAATATCAACGCTAAAAAATTCTCCACCTTTAGCGATCGCGCTAGTTGTACCATCATGATGGTTCAAGATATACTGAGTTCTACTTTCACTATTTACAATCACCAGTGTTTTACCATCGTCGTTTAAAACGAAGGGAAGCAAATCGGTGTACCTGAAAAGGTCTTCTGTACTGACGTTGTAGATGTGAGGGATGGTTTTGCAGGTGATGAGAATTCTGTGTGAGACATAGCAGCGTAAACAAAGTCCCGCGATCGCGCTTCGGTAAATGTTGTCAACTGAACGAAAAATTTCCCACAAAACTGTTTGAATTTGCTTATTTTCTTCTGTCGGTAGTGTGCAATTACTATTTAAGTGAGGGAATTGTATTTTAAAAAATTCCTTAGCTCTAGAGATTTCCCTGCGGTGTTTTAGTTGGACATCTTCCCCTATAGGAAGTATCTGCATTTGCCAATATTTGATTGGTGATACCATAGTCATTTAAACTACCTCAAGTCTCTTGAAAACATGACATTAACAGCGAAGCTTTAGCACCAGAGACGATTTTTTAATTAATCTTTTTGGAGCTACCTTTATATATATAGGGTTAGTTTTGGAAATATATGCACTTTTGGAGAATGCGGAAGGGAAGATTAAAGCTTGCTCACACAGCCTAAAAGTCTCTTGCTCAACAAAACTCCGTATCTCCTGCATCACATACAGCCAAAAAAACACCAGATATTACACTAGTA